>JADFIY010000078.1 GCA_022566415.1 Acidobacteriota bacterium | reverse complement strand
CTCTGCGACTTCGAGCGGTGCGTCGGTCTCGACGGCGAGCAGCGCTCCGACCGGCGGAAAGCCGCTCCCGGCCCGCTCTTCAAGCTCGTCGTCGAGGAAAGGAAACGGTCTACCCAATCTGAGGGCGGTGATCACGGGATGATCCGGGATCGCGGTCTGGATGAGTGCCTTACGACCGCGCCCAGCAGTCGTGGCCAACGTCAGTCGTACCAGGATTCGCAACGCATCTTCCGCAGCTCGATAGTGCGGGGCCAGCATCATGCCGTCGGCATCGATGGCGACGGCCAGATCGACCGGTTCCAGATCGACCAGGTCACGTTCGGTGCCGACTCGAACGCTCGTCGCCGATCCTGCCTCGCCCACCGATTCGCCAAACGACCGGCGTAGGTCGTCGACAACTCTGCCGATCCCTGCGCCGAGCGGCTCGAATCGGGTGCCACCACAAGACGCACACGCGCCGTGCTCGGTACCACAGCGCTGGCACGTACCGGACTGTTCCAACCGCGCCCCGCAGTTTGTGCACCGTCGCAATTCTTTACATCGCACACAACGAAAAGCGCCGGCGTAGCCACGCCGTGGCACCAGGACGAACACGGACTCGTCGGCCCGCAGCGCCGCCCCGATCGCGATCCGCGTCCGCTCCATGATCAGTCCCGATCCGGGAGCGGCCTCGGCGCGGTCGACGACCTCGACCAACGGCCACACCCGACCATTGCCCGTGCCGAGCTCGACACCAGCTGCGATCACTTCCGTCGTCGGCACTGCACCAACGAGCAGCAACCCGAATCGTTCGATCGCACTGCGGCGCCTGAGGACGTCGCGCACGTGATACGTCGGCGTCTGCCTCGCCTTGTAGGCGCGCCGACCTTCCTCGATGATCACCGCCAGACCGACAGACCCGGCTCCCCAAAAAGCGATCTCGCGGGTGCCGACGATCACCACACCGGCGTCGCCGGCGGCCAGCGACCATGCGTTGGTTCGGTCTGCCGGGGACGACGGCGAAGTGGCCATCATCACCCGGTCTCCAAAGAGCTCGCCAAGGCCCGAGGCGGTGGCGGCAGCTTCTTCGACCGTGGGCGCACACACCAGGACGTTTTGGCTCGCCGAAACCACGGGTGATATCGCAGGTGCGATCAGCGGTACCGGTGGTTGGCCACTCACGACATAGCGGGGCCTGGTGCGTCCAACGCGTATCTGAGTGTCCGCCCACGCGGCGAGCTCGGTGCTCGATACGACGGGAGCGTCGAAGACCGGATCGGCCACCATCCGCGGGAGGTTCGGCGGAGCCGTGCGCGCCAACACCACCGATAGCGGGGCGACATAATGGGTCGATACCCAGCGCGCCGTTTCGAGCAGGCCACGGTTGAAGACGGGAAGCTCCCCGGATCGTGCCAGAATCGAGCGCAAGGGCCGGTCGGGCGTCGCAGTTCGTACCGACGTCACGTAACCCTTGACTCTTCGTCCGCCGAGCGGAACCCGCACCATGGTCCCGACCTCTACACCGGACACAGCGTCGGGCACGGCATAGGCGAACCCGTCATCCACGGCGAAAGACGGTACATCTGGGACGACCTGGGCGATCCGGGTCAGCTGGGGGCTCCCCCGGTATCGCCACCGCTGCGCAGTACCTCGATGCGATCGAGGAGACGCTCAGCGACCTCCGACTTGGTCATGAGCTCCCACGGCTCGGTCGAGCCGTCTGGAAGCACGATCACGACCTCGTTGGTATCGGAACCGAACTCTGAGCCCAGTGCGGTGACATCGTTTGCCACCAGCAGATCGACGCCCTTTTCTCTTGCCTTGTCGACAGCCGCCTCGATCGAGCCTGTCTCGGCCGCAAATCCGACAAGGAACGGGCGTTTCTCCATTGCCGCCAGCCCGCCAAGGATGTCCGGGGTCGGACCGAGCACAACCTGTGGGGGCCCGGCGGCTCGGCGCAGCTTGGTGGCTTCGGGATGCTCCGGAGCGAAGTCAGCGACGGCGGCGGCCATGAGGGCAATGTCGGCGTCTTCGGCGGCCTTCCACACCGCGTCGGCCATCTCCCGGGCGGTCTCGACCGCAATCACCTCGACACGCGGGTGGCGCGGAGCCGGAGCGGTCGTCACCAGGGTCACCGCGGCTCCCCGCCTGGCCGAGGCCACCGCGATGGCGTTGCCCATCTTCCCCGACGACCGATTGCCGATGAACCGCACCGGATCGATGGGCTCTCTCGTGCCGCCCGCAGTGACCAGCACCCGCTGGCCGGAGAGTCGGCCCCCGGGAAGGACTCCGGCGACGGATTCGGCGATCTCATCAGGGTCGGCCAAACGACCGACACCCTCGTCACCGCCGGCGAGCGCTCCGACGTCGGGTCCAACGATCGTATAGCCATCGGCGATCAGGGTGGCGATGTTGCGCTGCGTCGCCGGCTGCTCCCACATCTCGGTGTGCATCGCCGGAGCCAGCACCACCGGCGACGTGGATGCCAGCACCGTCGCGGAAACTGCGTCGTCGCTGAGCCCGGTTGCCAGCCTCGACAGCGTCGCCGCCGTAGCCGGTGCGACGACGATCGAATCGGCCCAGCGCGCCAGTGTGGTGTGCGGGCTGACATCGTCATCGTCAAAGAGCTCGACCACCGGGTGGCTGCCGGTGATGGCGGCCAGTGTTTGCGCCCCGACGAACCGTGTTGCCGATCTTGTCATGACGACACGCACCTGGGCACCATGCTCAACGAGTCGTCTCGCCAGGTAGGCCGCCTTGTAGGCGGCGACGCCGCCGGTGATGCCGAGGACGATCCGCCGCCCGGCTAGCACGGTCCTAGTCCTCGATCGGTGCTGCTACGACCTTGCCTTCTGCGATCTCTTCGAGGGCGATCGAGAGCGGTTTACGCGACATGCTGTGGACCTGAGGGGGGACGTATCCGCCGAGACCTTCACCAAGCTGGTTGAAGTAAGCGTTGATCTCCCTGGCGCGGCGTGCGGAGAGCACGATGAGGCCGAAGCGGGTTCCGACCATCTCCACGATCTTGCCGATGGCTGGCTCTGTCATCATTTGGGTTGTCACTCCTCAGGGTCCCGGCACGCAGTAACGCCGGCAGATCAGCCCAGTATAGAGAGAACCTGGTAAATCGCGGTCTGCAGATCGTCATTGACCACGAGGTGATCGAAAGTAGCTTTTGCGTCCTCGATCTGCTCTGAGGCAACCGCGAGCCGCCTCTCCACGTCTTGTTCCGAGGTGTCGCCCCTTTTCCGCAGCCGACGCTCCAGCTCTTCGAGCGACGGTGGCAGGATGAATAACAGCACAGCATCGGGGTAGGCGGCTCTGACTTGATGGGCGCCGACGTTCTCGATATCCAGGAGGACGTCCTCCCCGGCGGCGATGTGCTCGAGGACCGGTGCCCCGGGGGTCCCGTATCGATGTCCGCCGTAGTCCGCCCATTCGAGTAGCTCGCCGGCGGCGACCAGCTCGTCGAATCGCGCATCGGTGACGAAGAGGTAATCCTCCCCGTCTCTTTCACCCGGTCGAGGAGCTCGCGTCGTGGCTGAGACGGAGAAGGTTGCACCCGACCGTTCCAGCACAACGTCGACGACGCTCGACTTGCCGACCCCGGAGGGCCCGGATACGACGAGCAGGGTCCCGTCACGAGAAGTGGTCGAGGAGGCACTCACGTTGCCGACTTCCGAGGCCGCGGATCTTGCGGTTCTCTGCAATCTTGCAGTCTTCCATCAGGCGCATTGCCTTGACCTTGCCTACCCCCGGCATCGCTGCCAGCAGGGGGTATACCTTCGTGCCTGCCACGATGTCGTCGGTTTCCGCTTCGGTGAGCACGTCCGATAGCGTGCGGGAACCCGTCTGGAGCAGCGCCTTGATCTCGGCACGTTTCGCTCGCGCTGCTCCCGCCTTCGCCAGCGCTGCGCTGCGCTGCTCGTCAGTGATCTGGGGTGGCTTCCTCGAGGTACTCATAGGCGGATGGTATCAAGCCGAATCGGCGATCCCGTTGACCGCGGCGGCGATGACGGCAGCTGCATTCTCAGGATCGAGCGCCTCGGTGATCGGCCTGCCGACAACGAGCAGGTCGGCACCGGCGGAAATCGCACCCGCCGGCGTTGCCGTCCGCACCTGGTCGTCGCCGGTGTTGTCGATCCGGATCCCCGGAGTGACGCGCAACAGGCCCGGCGCTGCTTCTGTCACCGTGGCGAGCTCGTTGGGAGACGACACGATGCCCTCGCACCCGACCGTCGCTGCCGTCTGGGACATATGAGCGACCAGGTGGGCAGGGGTGGCGTCGATCCCGACCGCAGCCAGTCGATCGTGATCCAGCGAGGTGAGCACAGACACCGCGAGGATCCCCGCCGGCGACTCGTCACTTCCCCGCGCCAGCCCGGCCACGGCCGCAGCCAGCATGTCGGCGCCGCCCGAGGCGTGAGCCGTTACCCAACGGGCTCCCCTGGCACCAATTCGTTGTGCGGCGTGTTCGACCTGCGTCGGGATGTCGTGGAGTTTGGCGTCGACAAGAACCGGCCGGCCAAGACCCACGAGTTCGTTGATGAGTTGGGGTCCGCTGTCGAACAACAAGCCAAGGCCGATCTTGAAGCCGGCGACATGGGCATCGACTCGCTTCGCCATATCGATGGCCGCTTCGGCCGTTGGCAGATCGAGGGCCACGATGACCCTGCTGCTTGTCATTGCGCGGCTCCGACCAGTTCGGCAACGCTGCCGACGCCTTCCTTCGCCATGAAGCGCTCCAGCCCCCCGATGATGCGGCGCCCGATCCGCGGCTTGGCGAAGTGTGCGGTGCCGATGGCGACCGCCGAGGCACCGGCCATCAGGTATTCGACAACGTCCGAGCCCGTCTGGACTCCGCCGCAGCCGACGATGGGGAGCCCGGGCAGCGCCTGCGCCACCTCCCACACACAGCGCATAGCGATGGGCTTGAGCGGAGCACCCGAGTAGCCGCCGACCACACCACTGAGCTTGGGTCGCCTGGTCGCGATATCGATTCCAGCGCCCCACACGGTGTTGGTCAACACCACCCAGTCGGCGCCGGCCTCGGCCACGGCATTGGCAACGGCCACGACGTCGACGGCGTTCGGTGAGAGCTTGGCTCCGATCGGCAGGTTGGTCGCCCCACGAACCTCGGCCACCGCCAGGGCGGCGACCTCGGCGTCGAGGGCGAAGAACTTGCCGGTGAGATTCGGGCACGACAAGTTGATCTCGACCGCCGCCACCCCGGCATCGGCCAGCCCCGCCGCAACCTCGGCGAAGCCCAACGGATCGTGCGCCACCGCCGACCCCCATACCCTGGTAGGCACGTCGGCGATCAGCGGCCCGATCTGGCGGCCCCAGGCCTTGATGCCGGGGTTTTGAATCCCGATGCCGTTCAGCATCCCCTCTCCGGCTGGCGCCATTCTCGGTGCAGGGCGGCCGGACCATGGTTCTGGGGACACCGATTTCGCCACAGCCGCCCCGTAGAGGGAGAAGTCGACGACACGGGCGAAGTCGACGACAGATCCCACCGTCCCGGACGCAGCGACCAGCGGCGATCCAAGCCGGACCGGTCCGAGGATCGTGTCCAGGCTCACGACAAGACCCCTGCTGCGGCGTGGTGCTCCTGGATGCTTGCGACGGTGGTGACGGCGTCGGGTCCGGCCTGGAGGCTCCTGGCGACGGCGTGACCACCCTGAGCGGTGGTGATGCACGGCACCCTGTGCCTGGTCGCCGCTAGCCGGATCAGCCGCCCGTCGCCGCGCGCCCTGCGTCCCTGCGGCGTGTTGATGACCAGATCGATATCGCCGGCCTCGATCAACCGCACCGGGTCGTAGGGGCCTTCCCCGACCTTGTCGACATGAGTAGTGGCGATGCCGTGTCGCGCCAGGTGCCCGGCCGTCCCGTGAGTGGAGAAGATCCGGAATCCGAGCTCGGCGAAAACGCGGCCGATCTGGAGCCCGAGCGGCTTGTCCCGATCCGCCAGTGACAGGAACAAGTTGCCCTTGGTCGGGATTGCCCGGCCCGAGGCGGCGAGGGATTTGGCGTAGGCGATGCCTGGCTCCGATCCGATCCCCATGACCTCGCCGGTTGCTCGCATCTCCGGCCCGAGAATGGTGTCTTCGGTCGGGAACCGGCTCCACGGCATTACCGCTTCCTTCACCGCGGTGTACGGCGTGGTCACCGGATCGCTCGGGATGATGCCAGCGGCGCGCAGGTCGGCGAGCTGCTCGCCCATCATCACCCGTGTTGCCACCTTTGCCAGCGGGACGCCGGTCGCCTTGGAGATGAACGGCACCGTTCGCGATGCTCTCGGGTTGGCCTCGATCACAAACACCACGCTCTCCTGGATGGCAAATTGGACGTTGAGCAATCCGCGAACACCGAGACCGGCGGCGAGCCTGCGGGTGTAATCCTCGATCGTCGCCGTTGCCTTGTCTCCGATGGTCGGTGGCGGGACGACGCAGGCCGAGTCGCCAGAGTGCACGCCTGCCTCCTCAACGTGCTCCATGATCCCACCGACGTACAGCTCGGTCCCGTCGAAGATCGCATCGACGTCAACTTCGATGGCCGACTCGAGGAAACAGTCGATGAGCAGTGGCGACTCCGCCAGGTCCACCTCACCTCCGGGTACGGCGTTGTACAGCTCGGCCACATAGCTCCCAAGCTCGTCCCTGGCATAGACGATCCGCATCGCCCTGCCACCGAGCACGTACGATGGGCGCACCAACACCGGAAACCCGATCGTGTCGGCAACCTCCATCGCCTCGGTGATCGAGGTGGCCGTCCCGTGTCGGGGCTGTGGGATCCGCAGCCGGCGACACAGCGCGGAGAAGCGCTCCCGATCCTCCGCGGCATCGATGGCGTCTGGCGGGGTTCCTGCAATCACGAAACCGGCCTCCTCGATGGCATGTGCCAGACCGAGTGGGGTCTGGCCTCCGAGCTGGACGATCACGGCCTGCGGCTGTTCCACCACCAGGACTGCCAGCACGTCCTCGACGGTGAGGGGCTCGAAATACAGGCGGCTCGACGTGTCGTAGTCCGTAGAAACCGTCTCCGGGTTGCAGTTGATCATCACCGGTTCGTAGCCGGCGTCTGACAAGGCGAAGGCGGCGTGCACGCAGCAATAGTCGAATTCGATACCCTGCCCGATCCGATTCGGCCCCGAGCCCAACACCACCACCGTCCGATCGCCGGGCTCCGGTGCTTCGTCTTCGTCTTCGAACGTCGAGTAGTAATACGGCGTCGTCGCCACGAACTCGGCGGCGCACGTGTCCACGGTCTTGAACGTGGTGGCGATGTCCTCATCGAATCGGATCCCGTCCACCGGCTCCCCGAGCAGGTAGCTGAGTTGGGCATCCGAGTATCCATGCCGTTTTGCGGCCCTGATAGCCACAGGATCGGCGCCGCCGCTTTCGAGCTCGGCGCGGATCTCGATGATCTGGGCAAATTGATCCACGAACCACGGGTCGTACCGCGTCGCGCGTGCGACGTGGCCGGCGTCGAACCCGCGTCGCAGTGCCTCGGCTGCCAGGTAGATGCGGTCGGGTGATGGTTGGTGCAGCAGCTGCTGCAACTCCTCGTCATCGAGGGCGACGACCGTTGCCTCACCGGGGTCGGCGTTGAGACCCATCCGTCCTGTTTCCAGACTTCTGAGGGCTTTTTGCAGCGCCTCAGGAAACGTTCTCCCGATCGCCATCGCTTCCCCAACGCTCTGCATCGAGGTGCCGAGCACCGGGTCGACCGAGGCGAACTTGGCGAAGTCGAAGCGAGGTGCCTTCACCACCACGTAATCCAGCGCCGGCTCGAACGAGGCCGGAGTCGCCCCCGTTATGTCGTTGGTGATCTCATCGAGCGTGTACCCGACGGCGAGCTTGGCGGCGATTTTGGCGATCGGAAACCCGGTCGCCTTTGAGGCGAGCGCCGAGGACCGCGATACCCTGGGGTTCATCTCCACGATGATGCGCCGCCCGGATTCCGGGTCGACGGCGAATTGCACGTTGGAGCCCCCTGTGGCCACACCGATCTCCCTCAAGCAGGCGATCGCCTCATCCCGCATTTCTTGGTACTCACGATCGGAAAGGGTTTGGGCGGGAGCAACCGTGATCGAATCACCGGTGTGGACCCCCATTGCGTCCAGGTTCTCGATCGTGCACACGATCACCGCGTTGTCCGCCGCGTCGCGCATCACCTCGAGCTCGAACTCCTTCCATCCAACGAGCGATTCCTCGACGAGGACCTCACCGACCGGCGAAGCATCCAGACCGGCGGAGACGATCCGGATTGCCTCGTCGTCGTCTTGTGCCAACCCTGTGCCCCCGCCGCCGAGGATGTAGGAAGGCCGAACCATCACGGGGTAGCCGAGCCCTGCCGCGGCGACCAGCGCCTCTTCGACCGAGCGCACATAGGAGGATCTCGCGGTGGCGATCCCCGCTCGCTTCATGGCGTCCTTGAAGGCGCCGCGGTCCTCGGCGGTTGCTATGGCGTCGAGACCGGCACCGATCAGCTCTACTCCATATTTCTCGAGCACACCGTCGGCAGCGAGCGTCATCGTCACGTTGAGGGCGGTCTGACCGCCAACGGTTGGGAGCAGGGCATCGGGCCGCTCCTTGGCGATGATTGCGGCGACCACTTCGGGCGTTACCGGCTCCACGTAGGTGGCGTGGGCGAACGCGGGATCGGTCATGATCGTCGCCGGGTTCGAGTTGACGAGGATGAGCCGATACCCGTCTTCCCCGAGCACCTTGAGCGCCTGGGTGCCCGAATAGTCGAACTCTGCCGCCTGTCCGATGATGATCGGGCCGGCGCCGATGAGCAGGATCGACTCGATGTCGGTCCTACGCGGCATGGGACACTCCAGAGGCGAAGTGGTCGAAGAGGATGGAAGCGTCATTCGGGCCGGGCGCCGCCTCGGGGTGATATTGAACCGAGAACGCCGAAGCATCCCGGCATGCCAGCCCTTCGAGGGTGCCGTCATTGAGGTTGTGATGGGTTGGCACCACTCGACCGAATGGCGTTTCGAGCGCTGGCGGCACGTTCGCAGGTGGAGCCTGGGTCGTGCCCCCCGCTGAGGACAGGTCGACCGCAAAGCCATGGTTCTGCGAGGTGATCTCTACCCGTCCATCGTGGTGCCTTCGCACCGGATGGTTCCCTCCGTGATGGCCGAACGGCAGCTTGAACGTCGTCGCTCCCAGCGCCAGGCCGAGTATCTGGTGGCCGAGGCAGATCCCGAAGATCGGGACCTTCCCGAGCAGGCCTCGCACCGCGACGATGGACTCGGTCAACGGCTCGGGGTCACCCGGGCCGTTCGACAGGAACACGCCGTCTGGTGAGTAGGAGATGGCGGCGTCGGCCGCGGTCGCCGCGGGCACAACGGTGACGGCGATGCCTCGGTCGGTCAGCGCCGTGATGATGTCACGCTTTATCCCGAAGTCATACGCCACCACCTCGGCTCTGATGACGCCGTTGGGCTCACGCCGATACGGCGCTGCGGTGGTGACGCCGCTTACCAGGTCTCTTCCTACGATCTCCGGCGTTGCGGCGGCCACCGCGGCGAGTTCAGCGACATCGACGTCGGTGCCTAGCGCAGCCGGCATCGCTCCGTGGCGGCGAATGTGGCGGGTCAGCCGCCTGGTGTCGACGTCGGTGAGCACGACGATGCCGTGGCCTGTCAGGAACCCTGCGAAGCTGCCCTCCGACCGCCAGCTCGAGTCGAGCCGGCTCATCGAGCGTGTCACCAACCCGACGGCATACGGTCGATCCGCCTGTTCATCCGCACCGTTGATGCCGTAGTTGCCGATATGGGGCGCGGTCATGGCCACGATCTGGCCAGCGTACGAAGGATCGGTGATGATCTCCTGATAGCCGGTCATCGCCGTGTTGAAAACCACCTCTCCGCGGGCGATCCCCTCGGCTCCGACCGATCGACCCCGGAAGACGGTGCCGTCTGCGGTAACGAGCACGCCCGGTTTCACGACGTCAGGGCAACAGCGGCCGGTGACCCGTCGCGAGCGGTGATCGTTCCTCGGTAGACGGTGGCGACCACCCTGCCCTGGAGTGCCATGCCGAGATATGGAGTATTCGACGATCGGGACACCGTTCGCTCCGGCACCCATTCATGGGCGGGGTCGAACACGGCGAGATGGGCCGGGTTGCCCACCGCAACCCAGCGGCCATGTTCGGGCGTGCCGGCGATGGCTGCCGGTGCCACCGCCATCCGGGTGTAGAACGACACAGGGTCGAGCGGCGCCACCGTGTTGACCACGGCAGCCGCCCACTCCAGGCCGGTGATTCCGTTTGCGGCATGCTCAAACGGAACGTCCTTGTCGTGTGCCGCGTGCGGCGCATGATCGGTGGCGACAGCATCGATGGTTCCGTCGCGCAGACCAGCCCGTAACGCATCCATGTGCTCGATGCTGCGCAATGGCGGCATCACCTTGTACGCAGGGTCGGTCGTGGCAACCATGCTGTCGTCAAAAGCGAGATGATGAGGCGTCACCTCGGCCGTCACCTCGAGTCCACGGGTCTTTGCCGCGGCGATCATCTCGACGCCCCCCGCCGTCGACAGATGCTGGACGTGGTATCGGGCCCCGGTCAGCTCAGCAAGCCGCAAGTCTCGTGCGATGATGATCTCTTCTGCCTCAGCAGGTATGGCCGACATCCCGAGCAGCGACGACACCGCTCCTTCGTGTATCTGGCCCGCGGCAGCGAGGCCAGGATCGACTGCATGCTGGGCGATGACACCGCCCCGAGTGGCCAGGTAGTCCATCGCCTGTCGCATGAGGCCGGCGTCTGCGACCACATCTCCATCGTCGGTAAACATCCTGACCCCGGCCTCCCACAGCTCATCGAGATGGGCGAGCTGTTTGCCATGGCGTCCCATCGACACAGCTCCTGCTGGCCTCACATCGACGAGGCCGGTCGAGCGTCCACG
>JADFIY010000259.1 GCA_022566415.1 Acidobacteriota bacterium | reverse complement strand
CTCGCGAGCGACCAGATCGACCATGCGCTCCAGCATGAAGGTGGCCTCGGGGCGACCTGCTCCCCGGTAGGCGTCGGTCGGCGTCGTGTTGGTGAAGGTCCCGTACACGTCCTCATGGATGGCTCCGATGTCGTAGGAGCCCGACAGGATGAGCCCGTGCAGGATCGTGGCTATTCCCGTCGATGCAGTCGACAAATAAGCGCCCATGCTGGCCCATGTTTTTGCCCTCAGGCCGACGATCTTGCCTTCCTTGGTCGCCGCCATCTCCACCTCGGCGATGTGGTCGCGACCGTGGGTGGTCGCCAGGTAGTTCTCGCTCCTGGTCTCCGCCCACTTGACCGGCCTGCCCAGCTGTTGCGAGGCGAAGATCACCATGGTGTCTTCCGGGTAGTGAGCGAGCTTGGATCCGAAGCCGCCGCCCACGTCGGGTGCGATCACCCGGATCTTGTGCTCGGGGACCGGGGTGTCCAGCGACAGCAGGAACCTGACGATGTGCGGGTTCTGGCTGGTCACCCACAGCGTCAGCTCGCCCATGGCATGGTCCCAGCGAGCAAGTGCCACTCTGGCCTCGATCGCGTTGGGGATGAGCCGCTGGTTGGTGATGGTCTCGGAGACCACGACATCGGCAGAGGCAAAGGCGGCTTCGACGTCACCGCCGTCGACGACCCAGTGGAAGGCTTGGTTGTTCGGCGTTTCCTCGTGCAGTTGCGGCGCGTCGGGGTCCATTGCCTTCCTGGCATTGACAACTACGGGAAGAACGTCGTAATCGACGTCCACGGCATACGCCGCATCCCGGGCGTTGGCGTCGGTGTCGGCGACGACGATGGCAACGGCGTCACCGACGTAGCGTACGGTGTCGATCGCGATCGGGAGGTGGGGCGGTGTCACGGTGTCGGAATCGGGGACCACCCAGGCGCAGGGAATACCACCATAGCCGGCGTCGGCCATTTCCTGGCCGGTGAACACCCCAACGACCCCTGGCATATCGGTCGCAGCCGTGGTGTCGATCCCCTTGATCCGTGCGTGGGCGAGCGGCGATCGCACCACCGCCATGTGCACCATGCCGGGCTGGGTGAGGTTGTCGGTGTATCTGCCCTCACCGGTGATGAAGCGTGCATCTTCTTTGCGCAGTATGGATGCGCCGAAGGGACGTTCGGTGGTCGTGGTCATGTGCGGCTCCTCTCCCAGGCGCGTCGCTCCGCCTCTCGCAACGTGATCTGGTGTTCGGCGGGGGTCGACTCGAACGGGCTGTGGGCCTCGGTGAGCCTTGCGCCCTCCTCGACGGCCGTCACGATGTTCTGGTAGCCGGTGCAGCGGCACAGGTTGCCCTCGAGCCCGTGTCGTATCTGCTGTTCGGTCGGGTCCGGGAAGGACTCGACCAGCTTGACCGACGTCATGATCATCCCGGGTGTGCAGAAGCCACATTGGAGCGCGTGCTTTTCGGTGAATGCCCGTTGCATGGGATGCAACTCACCATTGATGGACAGGCCCTCGATGGTCGTGATCGATGCCCCGTCGGCCTGAGCGGCCAGCACGGTGCAAGACTTGACTGCGGCACCGTCGATGTGGACCGTGCATGCCCCACACTGGCTGGTGTCACATCCGATGTTGGTGCCGGTGAGCCCAAGGTGGTCGCGGAGGAAATCAACCAGCAACGTGCGCGGCTCGACTTCTCGCTCGTAGCTGGTGTTGTTGACGGTCATCGATACGTTCAAGGGGGAACCTCCTGATCGGGGAGTGGGTCGATTGCAAACGATGGTCAGGGAGGGGCACGGCGGGGGAAAGCGTCGCGTTTGAGCGTTGAGAAAGCCGGTTCAGCTTCGGTCGGTGTGGTCACGCGTTACCTCGGCCAGCAATGTTCTCAGCCTACACGGGAGAGGGTGGCCCGCGTCGGGCTATGGGGTCAGACCCCACCCACGTTCTCAAGCGATCTGGAGGTGTTTGAAGACTTGGCGGGCGACGTAGCGTTTCAGGCTGCGCATGATCTCGGTGGTGTTGCGTCCTTCGTTTCGGCGACGCGTCACGTAGCGGCGGGTCTCGGGGTGGTTGGACATGCGGGTGAGCACGATGCGATACAGCGCCGCGTTGGCTTGGCGGTCTCCGCCGCGGTTGAGCCGGTGGCGGGGGGTCTTTCCGGTTGACGCCGGCAGCGGAGCGACGCCGCACAGATGCGCCCACGAGCCTTCCGAGCGCAACCGGTCCGGGTTGTCTCCTGCGGTCACCAACAAGGTGGCGGCGCTGTCGAGGCCGACGCCGTGGAGGGCGAGCAGCGACGGTGCGGTGGCGGCGACGAGTTCGCTGAGCATGTCATCGATGCTGGCCATCTCGGTGTTGAGCGCCTGGA
>JADFIY010000077.1 GCA_022566415.1 Acidobacteriota bacterium | reverse complement strand
CGTCACACCCCCAACACCCTGGCCGCATAACAACCGTGTCCGGCCAGAAGGGGGAACTCCACCACATACCCCCAACACTGTCAGGGAAGACCCGCGACATGTGTCAGGGATGTGCTGCAACAGAACACCGGCGTATCCGGGGTTGTCAGCCCTGGGTACGCGTATTGTCGTGTACCCGGGGCTCGCCAACTGAAACCGGATCGCCCCCTATTGCGGAGCCTCCGTGAGCGGGGCGAACAGGTCGATGGCGTTCCCGTCGGGATCGAGGACGGTGGCGTAGCGCTGGCCCCAGAAGGCGTCGAATGGGGCCCGGCTGCTGGTGTGACTGGCGTTGACCACCTCATCGTGGAGACGGTCGACCTCCGACGGTTGATCACACAGAAAAGCGAGCCCGATTCGACCAGGACCCGTCGGGGGCTCGAAGTCCGGGTCGAACGAGGCGATGACCTCCTCGGTGTCCAGCATCAATCGTGTGCCGCCGGGGAGGTCGGCCTCAACGTGGCCAGCTACTTCCGGGTCCTCGTCAAAGTCGAGGCCGAGCAGCCCATAGAACGCAAGCGCCGCCTCCATGTCCGAAACGACGATCCCAAGCGCATCGAAGTGTGCTGTCATTGGTCGATTGTGTCACACCTGCGTGACATGATGGCGGTATGACGGATGGCGGCGCGGCGACGATCCTGCATGCCGACCTGGACGCGTTCTACGCGTCGGTGGCGCTGCTCCGTGAGCCGGGGCTCATCGGCAAGCCCGTTGCCGTCGGGGGCGGAGTCGTTCTCTCCTGCACGTATGAGGCGCGGGCAATGGGGGTGCGCGGCGGGATGCCGTTAGGCCGGGCCAGGGAGCTGTGTCCTTCGCTCATCGTGCTCGACTCAGATTTCGGCGACTACGTCGACTACAGCGACCGGGTCTTCGAGGTGTTCAGGGAGTTCACCCCGCAGGTAGAACCGCTCTCCATCGACGAAGCCTTTCTCGACATATCAGGATCAACCCACCTGTTCGGATCGCCGGCCGAGATCGGCGCCGCCCTAAGGAAGCGAGTGCGCCAGGAGACGCAACTCTCGGTGTCGGTCGGTGGGTCACGGACGAAGTTCCTGGCCAAGATTGCCAGCCAGGTAGCGAAACCCGACGGGATGATCATCGTCGAACCGGGCACCGAGCTTGACTTTCTTCACCCACTATCCGTGGACCACCTGTGGGGTGTGGGTCCGGTGACTCTGGAGGCGCTGGCAACCCTGGGTGTCAAGACCGTCGGAGACCTCGGGGAGACGTCCGAGCGGCTGCTCGCCGACCGGGTCGGAAGGGCGAGGGCAGCTCACCTCCACGCCCTCGCCTGGAATCGTGACCCGAGGGGCGTCGAGACCGGACGACGGGCGGCCTCGGTGGGCGCTCAGAGCGCCTTTGGTGGCGACCACCGCTCGCCTGAGGAGCTGAGAGCTGTGATCGCGCGGTTGTCATCTCGTGTCGGGGCCCGGCTGAGGAACAAGTCGTGGAAGGGGAGGACGGTGACGATTCGGGCCCGGTTCACCGACATGGCTGCGGTGACGAGAGCAAAGACTCTGCGTGGCCCGACCGCGTCGAGCGCGGTGCTGTACCGCACCGGCATAGGTCTCGTAGACAAGATCCTCGAGGAGCATCCCGACCGTGGGCTGAACCTGCTCGGCATCTCGGTGTCCAACCTGGAGCGCGGGTCGACGCTGCAGCTCGAGCTGGGCCTAGGCGAGGAGGCCGCCCCTGGCAACCCCAGGGAGCTCGAGCTCCAGGCTCTCGACGAGGCCGTCGATTCTCTCCGCGAGAAGTTCGGGAGGAGGGCAGTCGGCCCCGGATCGGACCTGCTCGGCGACACCTCGGAGTTTGCCGAGGGGCTTTCCGACATCATGAGCCGCGACGACGGCGAGTGACCGAGCCACAGGCTCCGCAATAGGACGCGATCCGGTTTCAGCTGGCGACCCTCTGGGTACGCGGCTAGGCCTGGCCCACGTTCTAGAAATCTATTGATCTAGCAGCCATGGATGAGAAACGACAGTTCAATGTGTATCTGCCGGAGGAGTTGATCAAGCGGGTCAAGGTCGCGGCGATCGAAGACGAGCAGCGGCTCTCCGAGTTCGTTTCGATCGCTCTGGAGGAGTATCTCCGATACCGAGAGGAGCAAAGGTGAGGCTGCAACCCATCATCTACACCACAGACATGCCGGCCGCGGTCGCCTGGTACAGCACGGTGCTCGGCAGCGAGCCAACCTACACCTCCGACATGTGGTCCTCGTTCGAGGTGGCAGGGGCAACGCTGGGCGTACACCGCGTCGAGACTTTGCCCGACCGGGGCAGAGTCGAGCTGTCACTGGTCGCCACCGAGGCTCTACACGACGTGTTGGCTCGGGTCACCGCCGCCGGCATCGAGCCGCTGCGGGGCATCGCCGATGAGACCTTCGGCAGATCATTCGTGCTGGAGGATCCCGACGGATCCCCGGTCCAGGTAAACGAGCATGATTGAGCCCGCCCGGCATATAACAAGTCCGACCAGGGTTGACGGCTCCGAACGAGCTAGGGAGCGGACATGGCCTCGATAGGGATCATCGGCGACGGGCCAGGCGGGTTGTCCGCGGCCCTGTTCCTCGCCAAGAACGGACACCAAGCAACGGTCTATGGGCAGGACAAGACGGCGATGCACTTCGCCCACTTGCACAACTACCTCGGGATCCCTGAGATCACCGGCACGGAGTTCCAGAAGGTAGCCAGGGAACAGGTGCTCAGCTTCGGGGCCGTCATCGTGGATGAGGAGGTCACCGCGGTGTCCACCGGTGACGCCTTCACCGTTTCCACGGCTTCCGGCGAAGCCACGTTCGACTATCTGATCCTCACCGAGGGCAAGAAGCCTGTGGTGGCCAGGTCGCTGGACCTCGAGGTGGACGAAGGTGGGGCGATCGAGGTAGACCGCGATTCCCGCTCGTCAATGGATCGGGTCTACGTGGTCGGGCGCTCGGCTCGACCGGCACGGAGCCAAGCGATCATATCTGCCGGAGCGGGCGCCGCCGCAGCACTAGACATCCTCGCCGCCGAGGTCGGCAAGAACGTGACCGACTGGGACTCCCCGCCGCCCGATTGAGCACTGGTTCTCCCTCCAGCGATCACACCCACCCTTTGTCGTTGGCTGGTCGAGCCTTTTTCTGCCATAGTCACCCCGGGAACTGGACAAGGAGGACGGATGTCGTTTTGGGATCAATTATTGGATGAGCTGGAGTCTCTCGGTCAGACTCTCGTCGAGTGGACAATTCTGATAGGTGTCGCGCTCCTGGTGCTGATCATCGGGCGCTGGATCCTGAAGATCGTTCGCAACATTTTGCAAAGGGTGCTCGGCGCCGACATGCTCAACGGGGTATGGGAGCGATCCGGGGTAAACAGGGCCCTAGCGGGATCGGACCAGACCGCTGCGTCCATCACAGCAACGGTGGTGTACGCCTACCTGATGGTTGGTCTGGTACTGGTAGCGGTTCGAATCCTGAACCTGGACACAATCGAGGATCTGCTCGAGCGGTTGCTCGCCTGGATACCGCTCCTGATTGTGGCGGCGATCACCGTGATCATCGCGGCAGCGGCGGCCAATTGGACCGCCGACCTGATTCGACCATTTGCCACCGACCGCGGGGTCGGTTGGCTGGCGTTGGTGGCTCAGGTCGCCATCATCATCTTCGGCATCCTGTTCGCCCTCGAACTGCTCAATATTGGCTTTGCCGAGGACATCGTGAAGCTGGTCGTTGCTGCCGGCGGCGTCGCCTTGGCGATCGCCTTCGGCGTTGGCGGCATCGACGCCGCCAAGGAATGGTGGGCCAAGTACGGCACTCCCAGCGCCAGCGCGCGCATGAACAAAGGACCGAGCTCCGGCGAATAACCCCCGGGGCATTTGTTAGGAGGGGCTCCCGCCGCAACGGGAGCCTCTCTGGTATTGCTGCCCGCTCCGGCCGCTCACACGACCTCGAGGATGGGACCCTCGGCGAATAGCGCGCCCACGTCGATCCCCATCCGCACCCACAAGGCGCTGGGGAGACCGAGGTCGGCAAGGTACAGCGGGCGAACCTCACGGATGTGTTCCTTCGGCAGGGCAAGGGTCACCGTTGCCGTGGGAGCGATCGCACCCGGATGCCCGTGCCCCGAGGGGAGGTCAAGAGAGATGACCGAGCGTCCTGAGGACCATGAGGCAAGGTCGGCCGCCCGACCTCGCAGGGGTCCATCGAGGCCATAGCCGACCAGGGCGTCGACCACGACTGGAGCCTCCGGCGGCTCGGTATCCGGATCGATCCCCATTGCCTTGAGCGTTGCCAGATGATGGGCGGCGGCAGGCCCGGGTCGATCGGACGCCAACACCACCGAAAGGGAACGACCCCGATTGACCAGGTGCCGGGCGGCGCACAGGCCGCCCCCACCGTTGTTGCCGCCTCCTGCGAGCACCACGATCTCGCCTTCCGGTGCCGTTGAGTTCACGACCGCGGCAAGAGCCCGCCCGGCGTGCTCCATCATCTGCAACAGGCTGATCCCGAATTCGTCGATGGCGAGCCGATCGGCTTCGACCATCTCGTCGACCAACAGCCAGGGAACGGTGCCGGCCCCGACGGAAGGGTACGTCATGTCCCGATGTCTCTTCGCCGGAACAGGAGCATCGCGGCGCCGACAAATGCCAGACCTACCGCGAGCAGCAGCGGCTGTTGCCAGCCGAGAGTCTGTTCGAGCGGGTTGTTGTCCCCCTGGTACCAGTAGAAAGGGGACAAGGGCCGGAAGGGCTCCAGCCGGTCGACGACGGCGCCGAACCCGTTGAGCAGGAACGTCGCCACACCCAGCCCGGAGGCCACCCCAATCGCCAACCCTGGCTTGCCAGTACCGGCGCCGGTTGCCAGGGCAACGGCACCGAAGAGGAAGGCGAGGAACGCCATCCCCAGATTGGCGGCAAGGAGGCCTCCAAGAGTCAGGTCGAGATCGACGATCGCATCGCCAAGCCAAACGATGACGAAAACACCGGCGACCAGCGCAAGCAACAGCAGCAGCAGCGATGTCGCCTTGGCGACGACAACACGGTCCCGTGTGGGGGGAGTGGCGAGCAGGAGGTCGGCGGTGCCGTCCTTCTCCTCTCCGGCGAGCGCCGCCTTGCCGATGCCGATGGCGAAGGCGAGAAAGACAACAAGCCCGATGCCCTGGTACACCCGCGATGACACCAGGCCGGCGCCGGTCAACAGCGAGTCGGGATCGGTGATGCCGAAGAAGGCCAGCAGCTCCGGCGGGTAGGCGTCGAGGAGGCCCTGGAATGCATCTCCAGTGTCGGCGAGGCTGGGGAACAGCGAGATGGTGATGGCGGCAAGGAAGCCGATTCCGAGCAGCCACCACCAGAAGGAACGGCGCCGGTCCCAGATACCTTTGCCCGTGATGCTGGCCAGCAGCGGGCTCATCGAGCTCGCGATCGCTCGCTCCCTCCGGTTGCCCCTCGCCGGGAACAAACGGAGCGTGGCGAATACGCCGATGTCGCGACTCCGAAACAGCGCCACACCCACGCCGGTGAACAGGACAGCGCCGCCAAGCAGGAGTAGGTGCCACCAGGTGGGACCGTTGAGCAGCGGGGAACCGTTGGAGTACCAATAGAAGGGCAGGAGGGGCTGGATGGCTCCGAGGCCTTCCACCAGGGGGCCGAAGCTATCGAGGAGAAAGGTCAAAGCGGCGGCGCCGCCGGCGATTCCGGTTCCAAGCACCCGTTTGCCGCTCCAGGCGCTGATCATCATCGCCAGCGAGCCGAAGAAGAGCCCGAGCAGCAGCAGGCCGAGGTTTCCACCCAGCACGCCCCAAATCGACATTTGCAGGTCGACGACGAGATTCCCGATCAGCAACACGACGGCGAAGGTCAGGACGAGGACCGCCACCAAGACGACCATGGCAAGACTCTTGTCCACCACGACCCGAGAACGGGTGACCGGGGTGGCCAGCAGCAAATCGGCGGTACCGTTGCTCTCCTCGGCAGCAGTGGCCGAAGAGCCGAATCCGATTGCAAGGATCAGGATCAGCAGCGGTCCCAGCAGGGAGTACATCTGGGCTTGCAGGAACCCGTACCCGGTGGTGAAGATCTCCGGGTCGATGCCGGCGAGAGCAATGAACTGCTCGGGAAGCTGCTCGATCAGCTCGATGAGGTCCGCCGAATCCCGAATGATCGGGTAGAGGGCAACGATGACTCCGGCGATGGCGAAACCGCCGAGGATCCAGCCAACCATCCCCCAGCGGCGCTCCCAGATGGTCTTGGTGAAGACGCTACGCAGCATGGTCGTCCTCGTAGAAGGCAAGGAAGGCGTCTTCGAGATCTCCCTCGTGTGAGATGACGTTCTCCATCTGATGCTCAGCCGCTTTCGCCAACAGTCCATCGACGGGACCCTCGATGTAGATGTCGACGCCGTAGCCATCGTGAGAGGTCAGCGCCGACTGGACACCGGGGAGGTCGGAGAACTCGCTCGGGGGGACCTTCTCGGCGAACACGATCTGGAAGTGACGGCGCGCTTTCGCTTTGAGGTCGGCCACGGTCTGGACGGTGACCAGCTTGCTGTTGCGCACGATCCCGACCCGGTCGGCGATCCGTTCCACCTCGGGCAGGATGTGCGATGACAGAAACACGGTCCGCCCCGCCTGGCGGGTTTCGTCAATGATCCGGTAGAACTCTTGCTGCATGAGCGGGTCGAGGCCGGTGCTTGGCTCGTCGAGAATCAGCAGCTCGGGATCGTGCATGAACGCCTGCAGCACGCCGACCTTCTGCCGGTTGCCGCTCGAGTAGGAACCGATCTTCCGATCGAGGTCGAGCTGGAGCCGCTCGGCGAGCTCTTCGACTCGCTGCTCGGTATCAGCCTTCCTGAGAGAGGAAAAGTAACGCAGCATCTGCCGAGCCGTCATGTCGTCATACATGGAGAGATCACCGGGGAGATACCCGGTGCGGTTGCGGATTTCGACCGACTCCTCGTGGCTGTCGAACCCGAGGATGGTGACGGACCCGCTCGTCGGGTGAAGAAGGTCGAGGAAAGTGCGGATGGTGGTGCTTTTGCCCGACCCGTTGGGGCCGAGGAATCCGAATACCTCGCCCGTCGTCACCTCGAGATCGAGGGCGACGATCCCTGGGACATCCCCGTAGTACTTGGTGAGGCCCACGGCCTCGATCGCCATCACCATCGCCACGCACCTCCGTGTGGCTGCGGGTACGTCGAGCGTCGAAGCAGTGAGGATACGGGCGTCATGCCGCGGCCGAGTTCGTCGCTACCCAAGTAGCCTCCCGGCCCATGGCAGCAGAATCCAGACGCCTCGTCATCCTCGCCCTGGTCGCCAACTTCCTGATTGCAGTGACCAAGTTCGTTGCGGCTGCGATCTCGCAGAGCTCGGCGATCCTGTCCGAAGCCATCCACTCGCTCGCCGACACCGGCAACCAGCTCTTTCTCCTCCGCGGCCACGCCGTAGCCACCCGCGAGCCGGACGTGCAACATCCCTACGGACGGGGCAAGGAGCTCTACTTCTGGGCATTCATGGTCGCGGTGGTTCTGTTCGTTGGCGGGTCCGTGCTGTCGATTCTCACCGGCATCGACAAGATCCGGAATCCGGAGTCCAGTGGCGAGGAGGGGTATTGGCTCGCCATGGGCGTGCTCGTCGTTGCCGCTGTTTTCGAAGCGTCCATAGCGCTTCGTCCCGCCCTCAAGCAGTTCAATGCGGAGCGAGCGGGTAGGTCGATCCCGAGGTCGATCCGAGAGTCAAAGGACCCGTCCCTGGTGGTCGTTGTGTTCGAGGATGTCGCCGCTCTCATCGGGCTCGCCATAGCTGCAGTCGGATTGACGCTCAGCCGGATCACCGGCGACGGGTTGTGGGATGGCCTCGCCTCGGTGCTCATCGGTCTGGTCCTCGCCGGTGTCGCCTGGTTCATCGCCACCGAGATGAAGTCGTTGCTGATCGGCGAATCGGCAACCCGTGAGGAACGCTCACGGATCCGGGTGGCGACGCTGGGCGTCGACGAGGTGCAACGCATCGATCGGCTGCTGACCATGCAGCTCTCCCCAGAGGAGATCCTGGTCAACATGGATGTTGCGTTCGATGACGGGCTCGACACCGATCGGATGGAGGCGGTGATCAGGCACATCGAGGCCGTCATCGAGGAAGCCGTTCCATCCGCCAAGAAGGTCTTCATCGAGCCGGTGGACGCATGACCGGGTCGGCCAGTGCCCCCGGCTCCTCTGGGAACCTGGGCCCCGGCTTCGATGTGCTCGGCTTGGCGGTGGATCTGCGCTGTCGGGTGACAGCGAGCCCTTCCTCCGATTCGACGGTCG
The DNA here is from genome assembly GCA_022566415.1 of Acidobacteriota bacterium. GTDB lineage: Bacteria > Actinomycetota > Acidimicrobiia > Spongiisociales > UBA5794 > JACZST01. Next base: position 2,657 of record JADFIY010000077.1, on the reverse strand, counting down.
ACGACGGCGAGGGCCCGCAGCCACTTGCCGACGACCACATCATCCATCGTGCGGTCAGCGCCACCACCGATGCGCCGATGGCGATAGTGGTAGACAATTCCGTGCCGCGCACCCGCGGCTTGGGCTCGTCGGCGGCGGTGATGGCTGCAGCCGCCGCCGCGTCCATCCGCGCTAACGGTGGCGAACCAGACCGGCAGGCCGTCTACGACATCGTTGCCGGGATCGAGGGCCATGGCGACAACGCCGGCCCAGCAGTGTACGGCGGGCTCATCGTCGTCGGCGTCGATGGCCCGAGATCACTCCCAATTGACGATCGGCTTGTGACGGTTTTTGGAGTTCCGCATTCCGTCCTGGCAACCTCGGAGGCCCGCGCCGCCCTGCCCGAGCTGGTTGCGTTGAGCACGGCGACGCGATCGGTGTCGCGGGCCGTCTCCCTGGCCGAGGGGCTCAGAACAGGGGATCGCGCCACCCTCGCCGCAGCTCGAGGTGACGAGCTGCACGAGGCACCCCGAGCTGCATTGTCGCCGGTAACCGGGACCCTGATCGAGGCAGCACTCGCCGCCGGCGCGATGCACGCTGCCTGGTCGGGTGCCGGCCCGACGGCGATTGCCTTCACCGCTGCCGAGGAGACGGACGCAGTGGTGGCGGCGATGACGGCGGTTCTCGGCGACAACGGTGACGTGATGATCCTGGCCGTCGATTACGAGGGGCTGATATGAGTCGCAAGTCGCAAGCCACCAGTCACCGGCCATCGGCCATCGGCCTGACAGAGGGAAACGTCTTGCGTCTTGCGCCTTCTTATGTCTTCCATCCCGTCTCGACTCGAGCTCGTATGGCGTGAGCGATTTCGTCTCTGGATCGTCGGTAGTCCCCGAGCTCCATCCCGTAGGGGTCGTCGATCGAGCCACCATCGGGACGCAACATGTGGATGTCGTCTGCGCGACCCGGCCAGCGTGCCACCAGGGCGCTGCGATGCTCGGCGGAGAGGGCGAAGATGATATTCGCGGCGTCGCCATCCTCCCAGACGGACCGGGAGCGGTGACCCTCGAGGTCGATGCCGAGCTCGGCCATCACCTTGGTTGTTCCGGACGAAGGACCGACCCGGGGATGGGTTCCCGTCCCCGCCGACGAGAACACCATGCCGTATTCGGGAGTGAGGTGTCGCGCCAGGTATTCAGCCATCGGCGACCGGCAGATGTTTCCGGTGCACACGAACAGGACGCCGCTCACTAGCGGTCGCGGTATTCCGTGGCGTGCTCGACGATCGTGTCGAAAAGGCGATGGGAGGGCTCGTCGAAGTTGTCTCCGAGGAATTCGGGATGCCACTGGACACCGAGAAGCTGCCATTCCTCATCCTCGTGCTGGATGCCCTCGATGATCCCGTCGTCGGCCCAGGCGACGGCGCGAAACCCCTCGGCGAGGCGATCGATCGCCTGGTGATGGATCGAGTTGACCATCATGTCGGTCTTCCCCGTCGCCTTAGCGATCTTGGAATCCGCTGCGATCGTCACCGGCTGGTGCCCGTCATATACGGCGTGGCCGATGACGGTGTGGTCCTCGGAGCCGAGGGCCGACGGGATGTCCTGAATGAGCGTTCCACCGAAGGCGGTGTTGACTACCTGGATCCCACGGCAAATGGCCAGCACCGGCATCCTCCGCTCGTAGGCAGCCTCAACAAGGGCGAGCTCGAATTCATCCCGATTGAAGTCGGTCTTCCGCGTTTTTTCGTGGCGCTCCTGGCCGTAGCGAAAGGGCTCCACATCCCCACCCCCCGACAGGACGAGGCCATCGATACGGTCGAGGAGGAGCGGAATATCCTTGTGTGGCAGCGGGACGAGCGATACGGGCAGCCCTCCGGAGCGGAGCACCGAGTCGGTGTAGGTGTGACCGATGATGTGCGAGTCGAGCTGGCCGCTTGCGTTGGAGATGGCCTTGGGCTGCGAGGTGATACCGATGATCGGTTTCATTCGCAGGATGTTACCGGTGGGTCGATCCCAGCGAATTGTCGCAATGTTTGCGTTCGTTCCTATCCTTCGCGATCCTTATGGCTTGATCCGGCGTGCGCCGGTTCGGTGCCAATTTCGACAAACGAGGTGTCCCTGCATGGGTTCGGTGATCAAGAAGCGACGGAAGAAGATGAGCAAGCACAAGTACCGAAAGCGCATCAAGGCCAACCGGCACAAGAAGAAGTAACTGCTCGTCGGGATCGCTACCAATGCCGATCACCGGTACCCAACGACACCTCTTCGACATCCCAGACGGTGTCACCTATCTCAATGCCGCCTATTTGACGCCACAGCTCCGCGAGCGGCGTGAGGCTGGGATGAGAGCTCTCGACCAGGCGGACGCGCCATGGACGATTTCGGTCGAGACGTTCTTCGAGCCGGTCGAGCACCTTCGCTCGCTGTTTGCCGATCTGATCGGAGGCGATGCGGATGGGGTGGCCATTGTCCCTGCGGTTTCGTACGGCATCGAGGTGGCCGCGGCGAACCTGCCGGTGCGGTCAGGGAAAACGGTGGTCGTGCTCGCAGAGCAGTTTCCTGCGAACGTGTATCCATGGCGGGCTGCGATCGATCGTGACGGCGGCGAGATCGTCACCGTCCGTCGCCCGCAACACGGTGCGTGGACGGCATCGGTTCTCGATGCTATCGACGACC
>JADFIY010000076.1 GCA_022566415.1 Acidobacteriota bacterium | reverse complement strand
TCCGCGAACTGTCCGCGAGACCCCCATATTTCGGGGTATCTGAACATATCGAGAGCAATGATCTTCGCCGCGGTCCCGTGGGCTCAGATCCTTGTCGTGTAACGGTTTCCTACACGTGGCAAGGGCTTCTGGGTGGTGGGCGCTACTGGGATCGAACCAGTGGCCTCTGCCGTGTGAAGGCAGCGCTCTCCCGCTGAGCTAAGCGCCCGGCCGCCGGAGTGTAGCGATGCACTCTCCTAGGCTCGATAGGTGCCCATGGACAGCGGCTCCTTCGCCCACACCGTCGACGACAGCCTCGCCGAGCTGCCCCGGTGGGTCCACGATCGCATCGACAACCTGGTCGTCGTCATCGAGGATCAGCCAACCGGGGATCAGGATCCAGAAGGGAAGGGGTTGCTCGGAATCTACGAAGGAGTCTCCCTCGCCGACCGGGGCACCGACTACTTCGGTGAGGTCCCCGATCGCATCGTCATCTTCTACCGACCTCACCTCGATCTCGGTCTCGACGATGCAGAACTACGTGGCGAAATCCGTCGTACCGTTCTCCACGAGGTGGCGCACCACCTGGGAATCGGCGACGAACGCCTCCACGAATTGGGCTGGGACTAGTCACCAATCGCTTATCGTCGAGCCGTTTGCTGCCGATACATGGGTATGACAGCAGCACAAGTCGCTCCGGCACACGACCCATACGGTGGGTGTGAAGGGTCATGCACCCACGACCTGGCGCGGGGTGTGCTCGTATCCGAGTTGCTGGGTCAAGAGGGCCCGTATCCGGACAGCCACCCGCTGCTCACCCCCCCAAACCTGCGCACCCTGTTCACACAGGGACTCGCGGTAGCCTCCGGCACCACCTGAGCAAACCTACGACCGCCGTTTGCTAATAGCCCATCCCGGCTACGCGTCGACACCGCCACGGCACTCCGAATACCCAGAATCCGCCGGTCTACACTTCCTGAGCGGCCCGAGAAAGAGAGCATTCATGAACGTGGAAGAGCTGGCAAGGGACCTGTCCGAGAAGACCAGCCTCACCGTCGAACAAGGCAAGGAAGCCGCCATCGAAGCGGCAACCTGGCTCAAAGGGATGGTGCCCGACGAGGTCTCCACCGCCTTCGGCGAGTTCTTCGACTCGGCGAGCGACTTGGCGTCGACTGCTGTTGACGCCGGCAAGGACGCGGCCAAGGCCACCGGCGAGGCCGCCTCGGACATGCTGGATAAAGCCAAGGGCATGGTTCCGGGCCAGAGCGAAAGCACCGACCAGTAGCGTGGAGCCATGAAGGCTCCGTGGGATCGCCCGATCGTCGACGCACCGGCCTGGCCCATCGACGACGGAGGTCCCGTCGTCTTCCTCATCGACGCACATTCACGGGTGGAGCGCGCGCTGATCGACGGCTGGATCAGTCGTCACCGACCTACCGGAGTCCGGACCGACGACCTATACATCCCGACCAGCCGGCACGGCAAGCAGACCAAGACCGATCCCCGTCTCGAGGCCCGGCTCGCCGAGGGCGACGACCCCCTGCTCGTACCGCTGCGGGTGGCATGGCTGGCCAAAGAGCGCGACGGCCGCCGCCGGGTCACGCTCAAGGACATCCTCGCCCTTGGCGATCCGCGAGACCCCAACTTCATCCGCCAGCGCTGGGTTCGCACCTTTGCGCCTGACCGAATCCAGATCGTGCAGGGTGAGCCGGCACCGAGGTCGCAGCTCGAAACACGGTGGCAGGATCCCGGCGGGCGCGGACCCGCAGAGGGAACATCGTTAGCGGATTTCGTCTCCCTCAAGGCCTGGCTGGCATTGGAACGCGCCGAGCGTGCCCTACGCGGGACGCGGTACAAAGTGCCCAAGTTCATCGGTGAGGTCCTTTTTCGAAGCCGGGGCTTCCAGCAAGGCGTCGCCGCGCTCGCCGCCGCCGAAGACGTGTCGGTGGAGACGATGCGGCAGCGCACCGGGCGCTACCTCAAGGAGATCGCAGCGACGCACTCCCCTTTCGTTATCGACGCAGTCACCGGACTCATGGGATGGATCATCAGCCTGGGTTACCACCACCTGGACTACTCGAGCGAGAAGCTTCAGGAGCTATACAAGCTGGGGCAGGATCACTCGCTGGTATTCCTCCCCTCGCACAAATCCAACGCCGACCATCTGGTCCTCCAGTACGCGTTGTACGAGAACGACTTCCCGCCGAATCACACAGCTGGTGGCACCAACCTGGACTTCTTGCCGGTAGGCCCGATGATTCGCCGATCCGGGATCTTCTTCATCCGCCGCGAGTTCAAGGACAACGAGCCGTACAAGTTCGTCCTCCGCCAATACCTCAATTATCTGCTGGAAAAACGGTTTCCCCTCGAGTGGTACCTCGAGGGGGGAAGATCCCGAACCGGCAAGCTGCGCGAGCCGCGGTACGGCCTCCTCTCCTATGTTGTCGATGCCTATATTCGCGGTCTCGTCGACGACGTCGTGCTCGTCCCGGTATCGATCGCCTACGACCAGATCTCCGACATCGCCTCTTACGCCGCCGAACAACGAGGTCTCGGCAAGGAAAAGGAGGGGGCCACCTGGCTGGTCCGCACGATAAGCGGCCTACGACGACAATACGGGTCGATCTACCTGCGGTTCGGCAGCCCAATTTCACTCTCCGACAACGTCCCGCAAGGCGTCGACCTCACCTCCGAAGAGGGCAAGCTGGTCGTTCCCAAGATCGCCTTCGAGGTCAGCAAGCGGATCAACGACGCCACACCGATCACACCGGTGAGCCTGGTCACGCTTGCCTTGCTGAGCCAGTCGGCGGCCGGCCTCACCGTTGACGAGACCATGACGGTGCTCGAACCCTACCTGGCTTACGTTGCGCAGCGCGACCTACCGACGACCGTCCCGCTGTCGCTGACCACCACCGACGAGGTACGCGGTGCTCTCGGGGCGCTGGTTGCAAACGACGTGGTGTCGAGGATCGAAGGTCCCGCAGACGATGTATATGTCATCGAGCAGGACCAGCATCTCACCGCTGCGTATTACCGCAATACCATCATCCACTTCTTCGTCAACTCTTCGATCGTGGAGGTCGCCGTCGCCGGCATGCGTCGTGACGATTCGACAGGAGTCGATGAGTTCCTGTCTCGAGCCTTTGCCTGGCGGGCGTTGCTGCGCTTCGATTTCTTTTTCGACAGCAGGGACGAGTTCCGCGACGCCATCCTGGAGGAGCTTCGTCTGGAGTGCCCAGACGGTGTGGCGTGTCTCGAGCGCGGCGACCTCAGCGTCGTCCTCGCCGCGCTGGCGCCGTACGCCACCCCGGCAGTGCTGCGGCCGTTCATCCAGGCCTACCGGCTGGTCGCCGAGGTACTGGTGCGCGCCGACTCCGACGAGGAGCTATCGCGGTCCGAAATCCAGCAGCGCGCGCTCGATCTGGGCCGCCAGTACGAAGCGCAGGGAAAGATATCCACACCGGAGTCGCTGTCGTTCGCCCTCTTCGACGCCGGGATCGCCCTGGCGAACAACATCGGACTGCTGCACCCGACCACGGTCCCTTCAGAGCGGAAGAGTTTCCTTGCCGACATCGAGGACGCCCTGGCAGATATCGACGCCCTCAACCCGCCGGACCCGGTGCCGAAATAACTACTCAAGGCGACCCCAAAATAACTAGTTGACCACCTAGTGTGGCAACTGATATACTCAGCGTGGGCACAGGCGGGTTGCGGAAGTCGTCGGCAGCGAGTACCGAGGATTCATGAGCATCGGACCAACCGCCGAGCGCTACCCCACCGTACGACAGGGTTACGACCCCACCCTTGTCGAATCGGATCTCGCCGCCATGGAACGGGCACATGAGACGGTCGTCGATGACGCCGCCGCCAAGATCGCTGCCCTAGAGCAGGCCCTCGCCGTCGCCAACAACAGAGGCGGGCCCGAAGCCGGCCACCCATCAGATGAGATCATCGCCGACGCCCGAAAAGAAGCATTCACCCTGATCACCGAGGCCAGGAAAGAGGCGGGGGCGGTCGTGGCCGAAGCACTCAGCGAAGCTGAAAAAGCCGAGCAGCCAGCAGCCCCCGGCGCTATCGGGTCGCTACGAGCCGAAGAGCTCCGGCTGGAGGCCCGCATCGTCGAGCTCCAGGCGACACTCACCGGGCTCGAGATAGAGATACGGTCGCTCACCGGGTTGGTCGATGGGCAGCAGCCCGCAGCCATCGCATCTCAACCGGCACCACCAACGATCGAATACGCGCCGACAACCACCCAGATCGAGTTGCAGTCGCCCCCGCTACTCGATACTTCAGGCGGAAACGGCGGTGCTGCCCTCCTCGAACCAGTTCTCAGTCCTCAGCAGAAACAGTCCCCTCCGCCTCCCCCGCCGCCTCTGGAGCCGGAGCCTGCCGCAGCCGTGCAAGTCGATGACCTCACCGTCGAGGTCAACGACTCGCATGCGCAGGCACCGGCTCCCGACGGCGGTCGCCCGTCGTTCTACTCCCGCCGCTCGGCGCAGCTGCCCCATATCGGTGCGGAAGCAGGACGCAGTGCGATCGCAGCTGCGACCGGCCTGCGAGCCACGATGAACAGAAAGAGCGGGTAGGAGACTTCGCAAACAGGATGCGACATGGGGCCCTGTCAGGGTGACCATCTGCGGAGCCGTGGCCCGAGCGGGCCGTTGCCATGAGCGGGAAAAATGGCTCTGCTTCTGCCGAGGCGACCGGTCACCTATCGGTGCGCGCTCTGGCAGGCTGCGGGATAGGAGCTTGTCAGCCCATGGCACACGGGGCACGGACCGTCGGTCGGATACGCTGATCTAGAAGTACGGATTCTCGCCAAGATCGTGGTTGGTGACGTCGACGATTTCGGTGATCTCGGGGATGGCGCTAAAGACCGCGGTCTCGATCCCCTGCCGTAGGGTCACCGCAGCCATTCCGCATCCCTGACATCCCCCTCCGAGCTCGAGGTTGGCGGTGCTTCCGACCACCGACACCACAGTGGCGACGCCGCCGTGGGCGGCGATAGCGGGATTGATTTGCTGCTCCAAGAGCTGGCGAACCTTCTCTTCTGTAGTACCGGTCAGCTCGATGTCGTCCCCGAAATCCACAGCGGGGCTGGCGGGCGCGTTCGGGTTCCTGATGACGAGACCGACACCTCCGCCGTTCCCCGAAAGGTCGAGGACCGAACCGCGCAGGTTTTCCAAAGAACTGAGCGGGATCGCCACCGGGAGGTCGCCGTGGAACTCGACATGATCGGTCGCTGAAACGTCGCTACCCCGAAGGAACGCCGTCTCGTACACGAAACCGGACGGCCCCCCACCGTTGATCCGAATCGCCAGATGAAGATCCTCGAGATCCTCCAGCGTGCGCAGCTCGATGATCTTGCTAAGGGCGTTATCGGTGATCGTGATCGCCAGTGAGTCGCTCATGCCTTTGCAATGTTACAGGCGCGCAGGCGCCTATTCGGGGACACCAACTACCCACTGGCGATGAACAAAGAGTTTGGAGCGTTCCGGCTCAGGTCTCAAAGCCGAAACTCAGTGGACCTCGACCAGTGTGTTGGTGGTGAGGTCGAGCACTCGCTCGGTCGCATTGGAGCCGTCGGCGATCCACCGAGCGAGGTCTTCGCCGGGAACGCGAACGATCCACCATGCGACGTCGGTGCTCCCGGATGCCTGAAACGCCTTCCAACGGGCACGCCCGTCGGCGACTGCCTCCCCCTCGGTCTCGAAGACGCCAAGTACTTGGGATTCGGTCCCGCCGAAGTATGCGCCCTCGCCCAGCGCGGGTTCAACGAATTCCACGACCTCGAACGTATCCATCCCACCCCTTCCATCGACTGCCCCCGGCAATATGGTAGCACCGATTTTCGCAGTCTGAGCTTAGAGCGCGCACCGATAGGTGACCGGTCGCCTCGACAGAAGCAGAGCCATTTTTCCCGCTCTTGCCGCTTCGCGGCGGGCCGCTCGGGCCACGGCTCCGCAAATGGCCTTCGCCGATAGAGACTGGATCGTGCCCTAGTTGCGGAGCCTCTTAGGATTCTATCCGTGGATTTGCAGCCCCGGTTCAGCAAAGACGAGATCGCCAGCGCCGTTTCGCGTGTGGCCGCCGAGATTTCAGCCAATCATCCAACCGAAACGCCGCTGATGGTTGGCATCCTGACCGGCTCGTTCGTATTCCTCGCCGATCTCGTTCGCGAACTGACCATCCCGGTAGAGATCGACTTCATCAGGGCCCGTTCCTACGGGAGCGGAACCGAATCGTCGGGGGCGGTTGAGATCACGAAGGACATCGAGCACGACGTAACCGGACGAATCGTCATCATCGTCGAGGACATCCTCGATACCGGTCTCACCCTCCGTTTTGTCAGCGATCGCATCAGGGCAGGTAATCCGGGCACGATCGAGACTTGCGCCCTGCTGGTTCGCGAAGGGACAATCCCATCCGATTACATGGGGTTGTGGATCCCGGAGGGTTTCGTCGTCGGTTACGGCATCGACTACGCCGAACAACACCGCGAGCTTCCCGACATCCGGTCCGTTCCAGGGACCTGACCCGGCCCCCATACCAAGGGCTCACGCCGGCGTACCGGGTCTACAACCCTGGGTTCGGGATCCCGCTCATTCCGCGGGCTCACACCGGCGTATCCGGGGTTGTCAGCCCTGGGTTCGCGATCCCGCTCATTCCGCGGGCTCACACCGGCGCATACGGCGTCTACAACCCTGGGTTCGCGCCGGGCCACGGGTGCCGGGGAAGCGAGTCGTCCCCGGCACGTCGGGTGGCGAGGGCCTAGTCGCCGCCCGCGACGAGCACGACGTCGACCCGCTGCCAGTCGTTGCCGATCACATCGAGGCCCGCGCTCTTCAAGTTGTCGACGGCCTCCTGGGCGATGTCGGTGATGAACGCGCCCGCGGTCGGTGGTGCATCAAGGATCGCCTCAGAGGTTGCAATGTCGATTGTCTGATCCCACAACGCCTGATCCATGATCCCCACGCCCAGCGGCGACGGCCAGATCAGCGCGTTGATCTCGTTGAGTTGCCAGGTCTGATGCGACTCACCGAGTGTCGGGCCGGCAGCGAGCACGATGTCAACGCATGAGCCCGGGTTGTCCCTGCAGTAGATCCAACCGCGTAGTGAAGCCTCGACGAACTTCACTGCGGTTTCGCGATAGACGGGGTCGCTGGCGAGCCGGCCTTCATCCGCCCAGATGGCGTCCTGGAGCATGGCGGTACCCACATCGTTCCAGTTGATGACGTCGAGGTCTTCCGGCTGATACAACTCTCCGGTGTCAGGGTTGACCGTCTCCAGCACCTGTGCGTACTCGTTGTAGATCATCGCCTGTGCCGCATCGATGTCGCCGCTGATCAGTGCCAGCATGTCGAACTGCTGCTGCACCAGCTCGACGTCGGTTTCCGGGTCGAGCCCAGCAGAGCGGAGCCCGGCCAGCAGCTCGAACTCGTTACCAAACCCCCAGTTTCCAACCGTGCGTCCGGCCAAGTCTTCGACGCCGGTGATGCCGGCGTCCTTGAACGACACCTGGAGAGTGGCCGACCGCTGGAACGGCTGTGCGATGTTGGTGATGTCGAGGCCTTCCTCACGCGGCACGAGACCGCGCGGCACCCAGGAAATCGCAAAGTCCGCCGCCCCCGAGTCCAGCACGACAGCGGGAACGATGTCGACCCCTCCCTCGAGGATCTCGACGTTGAGCCCCACCTCTTCGTAGAAGCCCTGATCAACCGCCGCGTAATAGCCGGCAAACTGCGATTGGGTAAACCACTGCAACTGCAGCGTGACGTCGGTCATCGCCTCGGGTGGTGCCGTCGTGGTGGCAGCGGCTGTGGTGGTTGTGGTGTCATCCGGTGCGGCAGCGGCCGTGGTCGTCGTGGTGTCATCCGTGCTGCCGCAGGCCGCGGCGACCATCGCCAGCGCGCCAAGCACCAACGCAAGGCGCGAACTGCTTCTCGTCCATCTTTTCATAGCCATTTCCTCCTCGGTTGTCTTGCCCCGACGTCTAGCGTCACCCCTCGATCCCTTGGTTTACTGCTGCCCGCCAAGGCATTGCAAACCGCTCCAAGGCCCTGACGATGGCGTAAAGGCCGATCCCGATCGCGCTCCCGGCGAGCACCGCGGCCCAGGCGTCTGTGTATCGGGCGAGACCGGCATTCTGGATGATCAAAGGTCCCAAGGCATCCTGGCGACCGCCGAAATACTCGGCAACGATCGCGGCGATCACCGCCAGCGAAGCCGCGATCCTCAAGGCGCTGAAGAAGAACGGCATCGCGTTGGGGACCCGCACTTCCTTGGTGATCTCCCACCGGCTGGCCCCGTACGACCGCATCAGGTCGATCTGATCCAGGGGGATATCGGTGAGTCCCCGAGTTGTGTTGATGAACACCGGGAAGAAGACCAGCAGCATTACGACCAGTTGGTTCGACCGCGGTGACAGTAACCCGAACCAGGCGTTGAATATCGGAGCGAGGGCGATGATGGGAATGGCGCTGATAGCGACAGCGAGTGGGGTGATGGCTTCGTCGGCCAGGCGGTACCAGGAGACCGCCACCGACAGGAGGACTCCGATGACGACACCGCTGATCAAACCTGTGATCACGATCCACCCTGTGCTCAACACCGCGGTCCAGATCACCTCGCGATTCTCAACCGCACTGGACAGGATCTCGCTCGGCGGGGGGAGTACGAAGCCGCCCGGCTGCACCACCCGAAGCACCAACTCCCACAGCAACAGTCCGCCGAGCCCGACTACCAGAGGTGGTGAGATCCTGCCGAGCCGTTCCCAAAATCTCATTCGACGCCGTCCGGCCGGCGCAACGCTTCGCGCACCGCGGTCACTCGCTCGAAAAACTCCGGCGACTCGCGGGTGTCGAAGTCGCGTGCGCCCAGGTCGACCGGAAGCTCGGCAAAAAGGCGCCCCGGCCGCGGCGACATCACCACCACCCGCTCCGACAGGAACACCGCCTCCGGGATGGAATGGGTGACGAATACCACCGTGGTGTGGGTCTCGCCCCAGATCCGCAGCAGCTCGGTCTGCATGTGCTCTCTGGTCATCTCGTCGAGGGCACCGAACGGCTCGTCCATGAACAGAATCGACGGCTGGAACGACAGGGCGCGAGCGATCGCCACCCGCTGCTGCATGCCGCCGGACAGCTCCCTGGGGTAGTGACCACCGAACTCCTCCAGCTTCACCAGCGTCAACATTTCGCGCGCTCGCTGTCTCCTTTCCCTCTTCGACCAACCCATGAGCTGCAGCGGCAGCTCGATGTTCTGCTGCACCGATCGCCAGTCGAATAGCCCGGCCGTCTGGAAAGCGATGCCGTATTCGCGATCGGCCCGTGCCTGATTCGCGGTCTTCCCGTTCACCGTGACCTCCCCTACGGTCGGATCGAGCAGGCCTGCCATCAGGCGCAGCAGAGTGCTCTTGCCGCAGCCGGAGGGCCCAATCAAGGTGATGAACTCGCGCTGGCCAACGGAAAGACTGATGTCGTCGAGGGCGAGCACCTCATTGGGCTTACCCCGGTTGAACACCTTGCTAACCAAGACCATTTCGACGGCAGGAGCCACACGCGTGGCGGTCACGTCGACACCGATTCCCGAACCCTGGCCGCCCTGACGAAACGCTGCGAGAGCGTCACCAGCCCGAAGGCGAGAATACCGAGGGCGGCGGCGCCGGCCACCGAGACGTACAGCCGTTCCGGCCCCGTGGTGTATCGACCAGCGAAGTCAAGGATGAGCCTCCCGAGACCGCCTCTGACGCCCGCCGAGATCTCGCCAACGATGGCGCCGACAACGGCCACCGTCGCCGCAAGCTTGAAAGCGACGAACAGATACGGCGTCGATGCCGGCAGGCGGAGCCTCACCAGCGTTTGGTTGGGTGTCGCCGCGTAGGACGCCATCAACTCCACATCCTCTGGAGCCGGCGAATGCAGGCCTCTCAGACCGTTGACCGCAACGGGAAAAAAGGTCAGATAGGTAGCGATGAGCGCCACCGACATCCAGTCCTCCCATGTGAATGGCAACCAGTCCAGGCTGGTTCTCCCCCAAATGATGACGATGGGTGCTATCGCCACCAGCGGGATGGTCTGCGAGGCGACGATATAAGGAGAGACCCCGCGCTCGAGCCACTTCGACCTCACCAGCAGGACGGCGATCCCGATACCGAGGATCACACCGAGAAAGAAGCCGAGCGCCGCCTCACGCAAGGTGAAGAGCGCGGCCTCGAGAACGAACACGCCCAACGGCTTGGCATTGTTGCGTTGCGGCGGAACACTCACTTCGGCAGCGATATCGAGAAGGGGTGGCATCGTCAGATCGTCGGAACGAGGGAGAAACGATCCGACGACCGGCCACTCTGTCTGGGCGTCGTCGATGGCGCCACCAAAAGCCTTGTACCCGGTGTAGGCGAAGGCGAGAACGACCAGAAAGGAGACGAACACGGCCACACGGCGGACCGCCATCCGTATGGCGACCCGTCGTTCGTAACGACGCACCTCGTCGGCGACGGCGGCGCTTGTGCCGGGGTCTGAAGAGGCGCCGATCGTCACCGATCGCTACACGTTCTGTGGGAAGCCGAGATCGACCGTGCTCGTCGCCGGGTCGGGCCACCGACTCGTGATGACCTTGGCCTTGGTATAGAAATCGATCCCCTCGGGCCCGTAGGCGTGGGACTGGCCGAACAGAGAGTTTCCCCAGCCCCCGAACGAGTAGTAGGCAACCGGCACCGGGATCGGAACGTTGATCCCGACCATCCCGGCCTGCGCCTCCACCTGGAACCGTCTGGCGGCACCGCCGTCGCGGGTGAAGATCGCCGTCCCGTTCCCCCACTCGCTGTCTGAGATGAGCTTGATGGCGTCGTCGTAGCTGTCGACGCGGGTGACGCCGAGCACCGGACCGAAGATCTCGTCGTCATAGGCCCGCATCCCCGGCTTCACATGGTCGATCAGCGACGGGGCGAGGTAGAAACCGTCGCCGTCGAATTTCTGGTCCCTTCCGTCGACGACGACCGTGGCTCCCTCGTCTCGGGCACCCT
>JADFIY010000258.1 GCA_022566415.1 Acidobacteriota bacterium | reverse complement strand
GCCTTGGCCGTAGGCGGGCCGGGAACCAGCGCGCTAGACGACCGCCCGTCTTTCATCATGTACGCCATCGCCTCTCTGGTCGCGGGGACCGAGCCGATCGAGGTGCCGCTCGACGAGGACTGGCGCCACGACCTCGATGCCATGCACGCCGCCGTCCGCGACAACACCACAGCGGTCTACGTGTGTAACCCAAACAACCCGACCGGGACGTATCGGTCGGCCGCAGATGTGGCGGTGTTCATCGATGCGGTGCCCGACCACCTGCTGGTGGTAGTCGACGAGGCCTATCACGACTACGTGACCGCCCCCGACTACGCCACAGCGCTGCCCATCGCATCCGAACGGGAAAATGTCGTGGTCACCAGGACCTTCTCCAAGATCTATGGCCTGGCCGGCCTTCGCATTGGATATGCGATAGGCAACTCCGACACCATCGCCAAGCTGAAGACGACCCAGCCACCCTTCTCCGCCAGCTCGATCGCCCAGGTGGCGGCGCTCGAGTCCCTCGCCCACGATGAACAGCTGACCGAGCGCGTCGATGCCAACACCGCGGGGCGGCTCCAGCTCGAGAATGGCCTGACCGAGCGAGGCATCGAGTATGCGCCGAGCCAGGCCAACTTCGTTGCCATGATGGCCGACGAGTCGGCTGAGGCTGCAGACCGGCTGCTCAAGGAGGGTGTGATCGTGCGGCCGATGGGGCCGATCATCCGGGTGACCGTCGGCACCGAGGATGAGAATCGTCGCTTTCTGCGCGCACTCGACGCCGTCGGGGTGACGTCATGATGGATCCGAGTCTGTTCGACGACCCCGCGCTCGTTCGCGTCCTGGACAAGGGCGGCGCCGTCGTCGGCGATGAGCCCGGTCTCAGCGAAGACGAACTCGTGGAGATGTACACGCACATGATCAATACGCGGGTCTTCGACCGGCGCGCAACCGCGGCCCAGAGGCAGGGTCGCCTGGGCACATTCGCCATCCTCGAAGGACACGAGGCCATCCAGGTCGGTTCTGCGATGGCGATGCGACCCGACGACTTTGCCTACCCCGGGTACCGCGAGCATGGCGTCCAGATCGCCAGGGGGATGCCACTGGACGTCGTCCTCTCCTACTGGCGGGGACTGCCGAATGCCGAGTGGGACCAGAAGGTGTACAACCAAATGGTGCTCACCGTTCCGATCGCCACCCACCTGCCCCACGCCGTCGGCCATGCGTATGCCGCCAGACAGCGCGGCGAGGATGTCGTCACCGTCGCCTACCTCGGCGATGGGGGTACCTCGGAGACTGATTTTCACTCCGGGCTCAACTTTGCCGGGGTGTGGAAGACGCCGACCGTGTTCGTCATCTCCAACAACTTCTACGCCATCTCTGTCCCATACGAGAAGCAGACCGCCTCGGAGACGATCTCACACAAGGCGACGGCATACGGGATGCCGGGGGTTCGGGTCGACGGCATGGATCCGCTGGCCGTGTATGCGGTAACGGTGGACGCCGTCGACCGTGCCGTGGCCGGTGACGGCCCGACCCTGATCGAGGCTGTGTGCTACCGGTACGGTCCGCACGCCACCGCCGACGATCCCCACCTGTATCGGACCCAGGACGAGGAATCGTCATTCCGCCCGTACGACCCGATGCTCAGGATGCGCAGCTATCTGGAGGGCCGCGGCCTGTGGGACGCCGGGCGCCAGGAGGCAGCCGAGCAGTCGGCCACCGCCGAGTTCGACGAGGCGCTGCTGCGGGTCGAGGCCATCGAGCTCCCCGGACGCGACGACATCGTCAGGCATGCCTACGCCAAGGTTCCGCAGCTGCTGGTCGATCAACTCCACGAGATCGAGCGAGCGGCGGGCGAGCCCGAGAGTCCGTTCACTCCCGATGAGGTGTGGGTCGTCGGCGATGAGACCGAGCCCGTCGGACCGACCGAGACATGGACAATGGCGGACGCGATCAACGCTGCCCTCCACGAAGCCATGGAGGACGACCCGTCGATGGTGCTGCTCGGCGAGGACGTCGGGGTGGCGGGAGGTGTGTTCCGCATCACCGAAGGCCTGCATGCCAAGTTTGGTGATGAACGCGTCATCGACACCCCCGTCAACGAGTCCGGTATCGTCGGCACCGCCATCGGCATGGCGATCTCGGGGAGCCGGGCGGTCGCCGAGATTCAGTTCGAAGGGTTCATCTATCCGGCCTTCGATCAGATCGCCAGCCACCTCGGCCGTGTCCGCTTTCGCTCCCGCGGCCACGCCGGCGTACCGGTCGTAGTGCGGTCGCCCAACGGGGCAGGGATCGGGGCTCACGAACATCACTGCGACAGCCCCGAGGCGTATTTCATGCACGTGCCGGGCATCGTCGTGGTTATCCCGTCGACGC
>JADFIY010000075.1:10653-11116 GCA_022566415.1 Acidobacteriota bacterium | reverse complement strand
GAGGGGACCCGGGCGCTGTCACCCACCGCACCCAGGATGATCGCCGCCCCGATCGGTCCGACCCCGCGGATGTTCATCAGGCTGGTACCCGATGCCACAACGGCGGCGCGGATCCGCTTCTTGGAGGCTCGCATCTGGGTCTCGAAGCGGCCAATGTCGTCGACCAGTTCGGTGGCGATCACTACCCGCTGTCGGGTCACCTCATCGGTGACCGCGATACCGGCGAGGAGCGTATTTGCTTTGGTGACCGTCATTTCCGTCGCCAACCCGCCAGGGGTGAGCTCCGCCAACAGGGCGTGGAGACGACACGCTGCTTTGTTGTTGAGCCGGGCGATGTCTCGGTGCCGTTTCGCTAACAACCCCAACACCCCGGTGTGGTCGTCGCGGTGAACCAGCATCAACCCCGGGTGACGCAACGCCGCGATCGCCACCGACCTGGCATCATTGGGGTCGTTCTTCTGGG
>JADFIY010000075.1:0-10645 GCA_022566415.1 Acidobacteriota bacterium | reverse complement strand
CGACTCCACCGCCCAACACCGATCCGGATATCCCGATGCCCACTCCTGGAGCTCTCCCAACTGGTTGGCGGTCGCTCTCACTCGAGTCTCGTCGATCACCACCTCGTCTTGGTCGATAACGACCGCCGTATGGGACCCCTTATGCGGGTCGATCCCGATCATCACACTCATGACATTGCCCTTTCTCTCGCGACGGGTGACCGCAGCGGGCAAGCCTGATTCGGGTCGATGTGCTCTCGCCTCTTTCGAGCCACGCTACGGTCGAGGACACCAGCCGGCAGGCACCTCGTTAGAAAGCCAACCCACGAGGGCAGCAGGCACTTCAAGAGCCAACCGGCCGGCACCCCGACGCTACGGGAACACCCCGTAACGAGCCACAAGTATCAATCAGGCACTTCGGAGTGTGTTCTGGCGAGCTCGCGGCCAAACCCCCGCAAGCTGCTCCGCGTGCCTGTTTCTGGTCGATGAGGGGCGTTTCATGTCGATGAGCGTGCCACGTTTCTCGGCGTTGGCTTCGCCACGGCGCTGGCTCCTCGGGAGTACCGTTCATTCTTGTTCAACGCGCGGCGAGGAGATATACCGTGACCGGGGAGACGGATTGGGAGATCGGAGCCTTCAGCCTTCCTGCACCGGCGGGGGCGAGCGACGTGTTGGCGGACTCGATTCGTGTGACTCCAGTGCCCGATGTTGAGGCCAACCGACAGCTGATCCCGAGCAGTGAGGCCGAATGGGTCGTGGCCGTGGAGGAACGCGATGAAAAAAACCGGGCCATCGCGGGCGTGCTTGCCGACCAGTTCGCGCTCACTGTCGAAGAGGAGCACATTGACGGTGTCGGCACCTATCGGGTGACGCCACCTGAGATCGACCGCCGTCACCAGGATCACCTGTTCGTCTACGTCCACGGCGGCGCGTACGTTTTGGGCGCCGGCGAGGCCGGGCTTCCCGAAGCAATGTTGATCGCCGCCCGGACCAAGATGCAGGTCTTGTCGATCGACTATCGGATGCCACCCCAGCATCCCTTCCCGGCCGCTTTGGACGACGTCATAGCGGTTTGGGAGAACGTCCTTGGTACCCGCTCGGTGAGTTCGGTGGCCCTGGGTGGGGTGTCGGCCGGAGGTGGGTTGATCTTGACTGCGGTCCAGAAGCTCATCGGAGGCGGCCATCAGACCCCTCAGGCACTCTATGCCGGAACCCCGTGGACCGACCTGACCCGGACCGGGGACTCGTACTACACCAACGAAGGCGTCGATCGGCTCCTCGTCGGGTACGACGGGATTCTCGCCGCTGCGGCCCGCCTCTATGCCGGCGTCCACGACCTCACCGACCCCCTGATCTCCCCCGTCTATGGAGACTTCACCGGTTTCCCGCCCACCTTTCTGGTCACGGGCACCCGTGACCTGTTCTTGAGCAACACCGTGCGCACCCACACCAAGCTCCGAGCTGCCGGCGTTACCGCCGACCTGCTTGTGTTCGAAGGCGTCTCTCACGGCGACTATGCCGCCGAAGCCACCTCACCGGAGTCGCTCCTCACCTACGCTGAACTGAACTCGTTCCTGCTCCAGCACCTCTGAGGCTCGTTTGGTTTATCGTCGCGGTTAGAGCCGTTGGAGTGGTGGTGGGTCCCAGCGTCCGTCGAGAATCTCGGGTCGTGGTCCATAGAGGCGCATGGTGATGCCGAGCGGTCCTGGTGGTGCTGGTAGCCAGTTCGGCTCGAGTTCGGCGCCGGGACTCTCCTGTCCGATGTAGAGGTCGAGGGAACCGTCGTCGTTGTACCGGACCGGGTCACGATCACCGAGGGCGTAGCGGTCGAGCGGATTAAGGACCGGGAAACCCTCTACGTTGTACATGGTGACCGACCAGAAGGCGTCGACGGGTGGGAGTTGGTCGGCGTCGAAGTGGAGGACATAGCTGTGATCTCCCACCGGTTCGTCACCGGAGCTGTCGTGGAGCAACATCGGGTAGATAGCGTCCTCGGGGAGATTGGCTCCTAAACCCACCATGGCGATGACGGCGCGGTACAGGTAGTTGGTGCCGTACACGCCCATGTTGGAACGCCCAATCGTCCAGCCGTTGACTACCGGGTTCAGTCTCGGGATAGCGGATCTCATCGTCTCCGTCGCCGAACGGGGCGCCCCCTCGAGGGCAGCGCGCACCGACGGGGAGAGCGCATCGACGTCGAGCGGCTTGCCCGCTTCGATCCCGATCTGCGTCATCCGGGCGATGATCGGCTGATCGACGACATGAGGCGGGTGAAGACTCATCAGGTCGGCGGCATACGCGAAGAAGTCCAGGCCCCCCATGGAGTTGACCTGGTCCAGCGGCGCTGACTCCATGTCCACCGATGCGTCGACTGAGGCCTCAACCTGCGGCGGCGTGTCGGGCCAGCGTGAAGACGGCGTGACGGTGAAGCCGCGCTGGACCTCGTGGACGGCCTGATAGTCAGCCGGTCCGTCGGTCTGGGTCCTGCCGATGATCCACACGTACGGCGTCGGTGCCTCGATACGAGTCGTTCCGTCCGGCACCGCACCATCCCAGCGTTGGGGTACCACGGTGAAGTGGCCGGCACCGGTGCCGGTTGTCCGAGTGCCGGGCGCGGCGAACACGTCGGTCCACATGTCCATCATCGGAAGCATGTAATACCGGCCAGCCGTATCCGGTGCCGAAACCACCATTGGACCCTCCGTCAAATCCAGGAAGGCGATCGAATACAGCGTGTCGAAGTTGGGTCGCACCACCTCTGTGAAGTCCCCCGGCGGAAACTCATCCATGTGCGAGAAAACGTTGGGTGGCCCAAAACCGGGCTTGACGCCCGATGGCACGTTGGTCCCCACTCGCCGCGTGATATCCATCAGCACCAATGGATACAAAAAGACGTACGCCTCCTGCGCTATCTGATTCAGTTCAGGCTGTTCCGACATCAGTGTTCCCTTTGACTGGCGCCCGTCCGAACGTCAACCACCTAGTAGGTCTTCCTGTATGGCCGCAGCGGCGTCCTCTGGCTCCAGCTCGGCTCCTGGTGGGGGAATCGGCTCGGTGAATGGGTTCGCCTTGAGCGCCTTGGCGAGGTGAACCAGGTTCAGGGCCATCCACCGCGTTGTCCGTTTCGTGTATTCGTGATCCTGACCGGCCTCGAGATACGAGGGACCGGGCCCGGCGTCGCCCACCCAGTAGGTATCGGGATTGGGGGGAACCGCACACCCGAGATGGGTCAGGTTGAATAGCGTTGTTTCCGCCGCCGAGTGGGCGCCGTCCTCGTTTCCGGTGATGACAACGCCTGCCACCTTGTTGTACAGCGGATACTGGCCCTGCTCGTTGCGTTCGCCGTAGGTGCCGTCGAGACGCTCGATCACCAGCTGGGCGATGCTGGCACGCACCCCAAACCAGATCGGAGTGGCGATAACAATGATGTCAGCCTGTTTGATCTTCTGCAGGATGAGCGGCCACTCATCGCCGTCGCCCTCATCCGATGTTACGCCGGGCTTGACGTTGTAGTCGACAATCCGAACGATTTCGCTTTCAACATCGCTCTGGTCGAACCACTCGATGACCTTGCGTGCTAGGGCCTCGGTGTTGGAGACCGCGGGCGATGGTTTCAAGGTGCAATTGAGAAACACTGCGCTGAGCTCGGCCACAAATGCCTCCTTCTTCGTTAGCCGACACCGTATCGATCGATCAAGACCGCAATCTCATCCAGCAGCTCACCGGCCGCGTTGTCGCGATCGCTCTGCGGGCGGCTGGCCGCTATACCGGAAAGTTCGAACATGGGCTCGAGAAGGTCGAAAGTGTCTGATTCCTGAGTGGCGATCTGTTGTGCTTGCTCGAGTGTGAGAGGTACCACCGCCCCGTCGAGGCCTTCGACAGGCGCCATACGGTCGAGCGCCCGAGCGAGAGTTGGGGATGGAACGCGCTCGGCAGAAACAAACACGCCGACAACCTGATAGGTGCCATCCGATCGACTCCTCATCGCATCCTGCAGCGTGTACATCGCGTCTCGCTGCTCAGAAGCGACATGGGACTCATCGACACCAAGCAACACCTCAACCCCCGTCCGGCCAACAGGAAGCAACACGTCGACAAGCTCAAACGTATCCGACGACTTCATCCGCTGTCCGAAGACTCTGCGGATCTCCTCTGTGGCCTCAAGCCACTCTGACTCCTGCATCGGCATCCTCCGCTCGCCATATCCTGGCACAGACAAACGAAGGCCCCGGTCGACCAGCTGGGGCAACGGGCCGCCGCCGCCGGAGCGCCAGTCCACGGGAAATGTGTCAGCGCGAGGCACAGATCACCCTATCTGGGCGATATTACTCAAATCAGGGAGTGCTCTGTATCGGCACATCGGCGCTCGCTTATGGAGAGGCTCTGGCCGTTCGATGGGGGTGAGCAAACATGAGCGTTGGCCACCAAAATGCCCGATGAGCGATCAGACGTTCGTCTCACGGAGGGAGAATGGCTCCCAGAATGGCTCCCAAACGTCATACGGTCCATCAGCCGTCACGCGGCGAAGCCCTTGCCGTACAAGGCCTTGCTGGCACGCCCGGAGGAACTCGAATCCCCAACCTTCTGATCCGTAGATGGACGCAGCCCGTCCATAACCGTCCGCAGCCGTCCATACCGTCCGGAGTCAAACGGGTCACAGTCCGCAGACGTCCATAGCCGTCCGCACCGGTCCACAGCGAATGGCTCCCAACTTGGCTCCCAACGCTCGCAGGAAGCGCAGACGGTTCGGGAAGGCGAGAGCATCGGTAGACCCGAGCGATGCGACAGACTCCTCATCGCACGGCTGCGGGGCGCGCGATATTGCCGGTTACCGGACGCATGAAGTCGGCTGAGCCGATCTCGGTGACTGTCGATCCGTGCGGCCTGTCGCCATGCGACAGCGGGAATCATGGTATGGAGGCGATGGCGATGTGGCCAGTGTCGCGATCACCGGGTTCTCCGGCTGTTCGGAATGCTACGACCGGAGAATACGGCGTGACGTCGGCTTCTTCGTACAGGGCTTCATCGCGGCCTCTCCGTGCAGGTCGTGTGACCGATAACGGATTCGCCTACATCTCGACGAGTGCGAGACGGGACGCGAGGCGTTGTCACGACCGCAGGTTGGTGCAAGCGGTTGGTTCGATGCCACCGAGGGCGTCGCTCAGCTCCGCGGTTGTCACCAGGAATCTGACAAGTTCACAGGAGCCCCTGGTGGCGGCGTCCCACACCCTGGCCGTCTCATCCCAGCTGGCGGTAGCGATCCGGGTGCCGTCATGGTTGAACGCCACCCCCACCACCCAGTCGGTGTGGCCGGTGAGGGTGAACAGCTCCTCACCGGTGGCGGCGTCCCACACCCTGGCCGTCGCAGGCTCGTCGCTCGGAGAGGTCGGCGTCAACCCAGAAGGAGTTTTGCTCCTCGACCTCGAGGATCCCGATCGAGTGCTGCGCCGCACCTCCAGCCGGTTTTCGCCCCGACCGCCCCCTTCGAGCGGGATGCGACGTGGTCTTTCCCACCGGGCTCGTCGAAACCGGAGACACGCTGCTCGTCTACTACGGAGCCGCCGACGCCTGCACGGCCGTCGTCGAACTGTCGCGGCACGAGGTGTTCGGGGCGCTGCAGTGATCCTTCGCCGACGCTCAGGACTCGGGTAGTCCCAGCGATCGCAGTGGTTCCGACAGGTGAGCCTGTCCCGCCGGGTCGTGGTAGGCCTCGATCTGCTCCAGCATGGCGATGGAAATCTCGGGGACCTCGTCCCGGGCGGCGGCGAGCGGCAGCCGTGCCTCGTCGTCCTTCCCCAACCGGTGCAGAGCGGCTGCGAGGTACAACCTGCTGACCACGGTGTGCACCGCCGCTGCTTCAAGCGCCCGCACCGCCTCCTCGTAGCGGTGGGCGCCATACAGCGAAGAGCCGTGGAACCAGGCATACCAGACCGGGTGGTTCGGGTTGAGCTTCATCCCCAGCTCCATAGACTCGACACCCTCTTCGGCTAACCCCAGCCGGTTGGCGGTGGAGGCCCAGTTGGCGCGGACGTCGGCCAGGCTCGGGTTGAGGTCGATGGCGCGGCGGTACTCGGCCTCGGTGCGCTCGTATTCGCCTTGTGCCATGTGCAGCTCGCCGAGCAGCCAGTGCACCTCGGCATCGAGATCGTCGAGCTCGGCGGCGCGTTTTGCTACCTGCCAGGCTTCGGCCAGCGAGACCTCGGGTGTCTCGGTCCATCCCCACAACACCTCGAACAACCACGTCCACGCCAGCGCCACATGGGCGCGGGCAAACGCCGGGCGGTGCTCGAGGACCTCGAGGAGGGTTTGCCTCGCTTCGACGTTGGTCTCGGGCATGAACCGGTGTTTGAGCTCGAGGCCGCGCATGTAGGCTTCGTAATCGCCGAGCGACCCCGGGTCCTGGGCAACGGTCCGCTTCTTCTCGGTCAACACCAGGACACCGTGGTACCCGCTGAGCTGGGCGACGATGTCATCGGTGATCTCGTCGGTCACGCCGAACACGTCTTCGACGTCGCGGTCGTACTTCTCCGCCCAGAGGTGGCCCCCCGTCGACCCGTCGATGAGCTGGGCGGTGATGCGCGCCCGGTCCCCCGACCATCGCACGCTCCCCTCCAGGACGTAACGGACGCCGAGCTTGGCGGCGACCGTGGTGATGTCCACCGGGGAGTCCTTGTAAACGAACGTCGAGTTGCGGGCGATCACAAACAGGTCGCGGCAACGGGAGAGCCCGGTGATCAGGTCCTCGACCAGCCCGTCGGCGAAAGCACCCCGTTCGGGGTCGCCGAGGGTCTCGAACGGGAGCACCGCGATCGACGGCCGGTCGGGCTTCGACTCGGTCCTGATCGGCGGGAAGTCCTCCATCAGCCCATCGCCCGTCACCTGATACAAGCGCTCGGGACGCCTCAACCCCCGGAGATAATGGTCACCGAGGTCGCGGAATCCGAGCAGGTCGGCGGCCTCGTCGACCAGCTCCCTGGTCGCCGCCGAGACGAGGATCTGGCCCCCATGCCCCGCGGCCTCGATGCGAGCCGCCTTGTTGGGTGCGGAGCCGAGGTAGTCGCCCTTCTCCACCTGCCCCGATCCGGTGTGGATGCCCATCCGCACCGCGAAGTCGGCGATCGCCTCGTCCCACGCCTCGGCGCCAAGCGCTCGCTGGGACTCGACCGCCGCCGAGACCGCCCCGGTTGGGTTGGCGAACACCGCCATGAACCCGTCCCCGGTCTTCTTGACGACCTCGCCGGCTTGGGATGCGATGGCCTTCTCGATGATCGCATCGTGTCGGCGCATCGCCCGCTCCATGGCGTCACCGGCCATCTCCCACTTGGTGGAGCTGCCGACGACGTCGGTGAAGAAGAACGTAACGACACCGCTCGG
This sequence comes from Acidobacteriota bacterium, assembly GCA_022566415.1. Taxonomy (GTDB): domain Bacteria; phylum Actinomycetota; class Acidimicrobiia; order Spongiisociales; family UBA5794; genus JACZST01. The sequence goes on along the minus strand of JADFIY010000075.1, from coordinate 3,292 downwards.
AAGCGTCATGCTGTCCCCCGATCGACTACTCAACTATACCGGTGGACCACGCTCCGCAACCAGTGGGACCCCGCTGGCGGCTGCAGGGTGGTGGTGTAATCGGCACCTGAACGGTGTGAAGCGCTGTTGTCTCCGGTATGGCGAAGGGGAGGATCCGCCTCATGTGGGCTAGCATCCTCGCCCTTTCGGGACTCGCTGCGGCCATCGGCTTCGCCATCGTCAACAACAGCACTTCGAGGACGGGAGCGCTCCTGGATGCCTTTGCCGCCGGAGCCCTTCTCACCATGATCGCCGACGAGATGGCACCCGAGGCTATGAGCGAGACAGTATCTACGCTGGCCTCGCAACCGTTGCCGGGTTCGCTCTCGCCGTCTTCCTCACCAGTCTCGAATAGCCCGGCAAGACACGCTACGACTCACAGCGAACTCGACGCGGACGACTACGGGCAGTTACCCCGCACCGATCACGCACTATGCGCCATAACGCACGTTTCGGAGAGTGCGATAGATCGGCACTTCCTGAGCGGTTCGGATGGCCATGGATTAGGAAGCTTTTGGACGTGTCGCGGTGCCGCGGTTGGGATCGCAATGCAGAGGATGGCTCCCAGAATGGCTCCCAAACGTCATCCGGTCCATCAGCGGTCACGCGGCGAAGCCCTTGCCGTACAAGGCCTTGCTGGCACGCCCGGAGGAACTCGAATCCCCAACCTTCTGATCCGTAGATGGACGCAGCCCGTCCGTAGGAGTCCGTAGCCGTCCATACCGTCCGGAACCAAACGGTTCGCTGTCCGCAGCCGTCCATAGCCGTCCGCAGCGGTCCACCGCGAATGGCTCCCAACTTGGCTCCCAGCGAGGGCGGTGGTCAGCGTCTTGCCCCAGAGACGCTGACTTCTGCAACGGCCTACGTATGTCGCGGGATGTCTGGCTGGGTGCGCCGATTGCCGGTCCCAGAGGTTTCAAGGGAGTCTCCGGGGTGTTAGGTCGACGACGTTCTGTGCGGATCGTTTCCAACCTCCAAGGCGACTCTTGAGCTGGCCGAGGTTGTCGGCGAAGGCTCGTTGGGTGCGGCTACCGAGGACGGGCACGGCTAGCCGGAGCCCTCCTGCTAGTCGCACACACTAAGGAATGCTAAGCGGTGCGTAGCGTTTCCTAAGACGAGCCCGAGGGAGGTGTGCTATGGAGATCACTCAGGATCATCCTGTGATCGCGATGGTCGTCGACAAGGGTTGCAAGGAGTGCGACTTCATGCTGCCGCTCGTCGACGAGACGGTTCGCGAGAATGCCACAACAGGTGTGACGATGACCTCTTTCGACGTGTGGGACGAACCCGAGGCCATCGTCGAGTTGGAGGCGACTACGCATCCGACGGTCATCCTCTTCGTCGGCGGGCACGAGCGCGTCCGGATTGCCGGTAGTGCCACCAAGCGGCAACTACTGAGAAAGCTCCTCCCGTACCTGCACGCGGACCCGGATACCGCGCTCGGAGAGCTACGTCGCCAACTGGATAATCCAGGCGAGACGTTGCCCGCTCATCGTCGACCACTGCTCGGATCACGCAACACCGACAAGATCGCACTGCTACGCGACGTTCCGATTTTCTCTGCGATGTCGAAGCGCCGGCTCGCCATGATCGCCCGCTACGCCGACGAGACCGCGGGAGTCGCCGGTCAGTTTCTCGCCACCGAAGGCGACGTCGGGGACCAGTTGTTTCTCATCTGCGAGGGATCTGCGGTCGTCAGGAAACAAGGCGAGGAGATCGCAAAACTCGGTCCCGGCGATTGCTTTGGCGAGATGGCGCTGATCGACGGCGAGCCGCGCAGCGCCAGTGTCGAGCTGCTGGAAGATTCGCAGCTGCTGGCGATCCATCGCCGCGACTTCGACTTCATGATGAAACAGGTCCCCGACATCGCGCGCGAGATGCTCGTCGTGCTCAGCCGGCGTCTTCGCGAAGCAGATGAAAAACTGGTCGGCTGAACGCCCGACCCGGCGACTATCGCTGCGAGCGTTCTCCACCGTCGCTGCGCTCGCGCTGCTCGCCGCCGCCTGTTCCTCTACGAGCGAGAGCGACGCCACCTCACCTCAGGAGGGCGGCACAACACTCCAGGGGGAGGGCGCCACGGCGACACCTCTGGTGGTGACCACCGATCTTGGCCCGGGTGACGTGATCGCGCTGATGTTCCTGCTGGGTCATCCGGACATCGATGTTGTTGCCGTCGCAGTGGATGGTGGAGTTCTGATCGACTGCGAGATCGGCATCGATCATGTGCTTCGTCTCGTCGCCGCGGCCGGCACTTCCACGGTGGTGAGCTGCGGTGACGTTCCGGCTGCACCGGCGGGGACTGCCGCGCCGGCCGCACTGCGCGAGGCTGCCGCGGAGCTCTACGGTCTGGAGTTGCCCGCGGCTGCTGCTGTGCCGGACGATCGGCCACCGGCGAATGTCATCGCCGACGCCGTCGCCTCAGCTCCCGGCGAAGTCCGGGTCCTCGCCCTTGGGCCACTCACCCATGTCGCCGCGGCTCTCGAGTTGGGTGGCGATGTGGCTGGGGTGATCGGCCACGTATACGCCGTCGGCGGACCCATCGGCCCGACGGGTGGCGAGCTCAACTTCTCTCTCGACACCTCGGCGGCCAGCGCCGTGCTCGAGAGCGGCGTTCCTCTGACCCTGCTATCAGCCGATGCCGGCTCAACGCGCATTGTCCCGGATGCATTCGAGGCCGTTCTCGACTCCGCAGTTTCACCCGCCGGTGCGCTTCTCGTTCAGGCCGCCGCCGGCCTCACCGCGGCGCCGGCTCCTTCGCTGTGGGGAGAGCCACTCGCCGCGGCCATCGTGAGCGACGAGTCGGTCGCAACATTCGAGATGGCTCAGGTCCGGATCGAGCAGAATGGCGCTCTCGTCGAAGTTGCCGAGGGCCACAGAATCCGTCTTTTTCGAGAGCCGCAAGCGGACGTGTTGGCGGCGACATTGCGCGCCCGTTTTGGAGCCACCGAACCTGCGGCTCCCCAGGGACAGCCCGATGCGGTATCGGCAAGCGGGCGGTTGGTGTGGCGGTTCGCACTCGACCGGGGCGCTCAACCTGGCAATAAGTCGCGCTCGGTACTCGACGACGGGGTCCTCTACCTCGTGGGTTTCGACAACCGCCTCTACGCAGTCGACAGCGGGAGCGGAGCGATTGTGTGGGAGCGCGATCTGGAGGAGCGCGGCCCCGGGCTGGTAGAGGTCGCCATATCCCCGGATGCGATATTCATCCGTGACGTGACACTTGGCTCCGAGGAGGCGTCGTCGATCGCCGCAT
>JADFIY010000257.1 GCA_022566415.1 Acidobacteriota bacterium | reverse complement strand
GTAGGCCACGGAGGCGCAATGAAGGCCATTGTCCAGGAAGGGTACGGGGCGCCGGAGCGGGTGCTCAAGCTGGGCGAGGTCGACCGTCCATCGGTCGGCGACGACGATGTTTTGATTCGGGTGCGGGCCACCAGCGTGAACACCCCGGACTGGATCACGGTGGCTGGAGTCCCCTACATCCTCCGGCTGCAATCTGGGCTCCGGCGGCCGTCGACCCCGGTGCGGGGAACCGATGTCGCCGGGGTCGTCGAGGCCGTGGGCAGGAATGTGACCGACCTCCAGCCCGGTGACGAGGTGTTCGGGTCATCCTGGGCCGGCACCCTCGCCAACCGGGCCGGCGCGTTCGCCGAGTTCACAGTCGCTCCGGCGTCCCAGCTCATCAAGAAGCCCGCCGGACTCACCTTCGAGGAGGCTGCAGCATCTGTCATGTCGGGCCTCACCGCGCTGATCGCCATGCGCGACGTGGGCGGGGTCGGACCGGGAACCCGGGTTCTGATCAACGGCGCGTCGGGAGGCGTCGGGACGTTTGCGGTGCAGATCGCCAAGGCGCTCGGTGGGGAAGTCACCGGCGTGTGCAGCACCAGGAACCTCGAGTTGGTTCGGTCCCTCGGTGCGGATCACGTCATCGACTACACGGAGGAGGACTTCACCCGCAGCGAGCAGCGTTACGACGTCATCCTCGACAACGTGATGAACCACCCGCCCTCGGCGACGGCTCGGGTGCTGACTCCCACCGGGATGCTCATTCCAAACAGCATCGGGAACACGGGAGGCTTGTTCGCTGGCCTACCGAGGGCCGCCCGCGCCATCCTGATGGGGCGGGGCTCCACCGACGTACAGACCGTCACCTGTGTGGTGAACCGCCAGAACCTGGACGCCCTCGCCACACTCCTCGAGTCCGGCGACGTCAAGGTGGTCATCGACAAGGTCTACCCGCTCGGCGAGGCTGCGAACGCGGTCGCCCACATGCTGGGACATCATGCCAGAGGGAAGGTCGCCATCGCCGTGTAGCTCGTCGGGGTTAGGCTCAACTCTGTCGTGACGACCGGTCACCCATGGGCGCGTGCTCTGAGCCAGCTAGCACCCGTGGCGAGGATCAGCGGCGACCGAAAAGATGTGTCTCCCAACCGGCCGGTGCCGTTATCCTCCACGCAACCGAGTGGCGGCGTGCCGGCGCCGCCTGTGTGGAGGGGCCCTATGCCATACCGGGCTGAGTACATATGGATCGACGGCCAGAAGCCGACGGCCAAGCTGCGGTCCAAAACGAAAATCGTCCCAGACGGCGAAGAACCGCCGATCTGGGCATTCGATGGCTCGAGCACCGAGCAGGCACCGGGCTCCGAGTCCGACTGCGTGCTGCGTCCTGTGCTGGTGAAGCCGGATCCGATCCGCGGCGACGAGGATGTGCTCGTCCTGTGCGAGGTGCTGACGATCGACATGGAGCCTCACCCGTCGAACACCCGCGCCCCGCTGGTGGAGGTCGCCGAGAAGTACAAGCACCACGAGCCCTGGTTCGGTTTGGAGCAGGAATACACCTTCTACAAGGACGGTCGCCCGCACGGTTGGCCGAGCGGCGGGTTCCCCGCTCCACAGGGCGGATACTACTGCGGTGTTGGCGCCGACGAGATCTGGGGCAGAGACATCGTCGAGGTCCATACCAAGGCCTGTATGGATACCGGGCTCGCCATCTCCGGCACCAACGCCGAGGTCATGATCGGCCAATGGGAGTTCCAGATCGGGCCAATCGGCCCGGTTGAGGTCGGAGATCAGCTGTGGATGGCCCGCTGGCTGCTGTATCGGATTGCCGAGGACTACGACATCTCGGCACACCTCGACCCAAAGCCGGTCGAAGGCGACTGGAACGGTGCCGGCATGCACACCAACTTCTCGACCGCAGCAATGCGGGAGAACTACGACGCGATCGTCGCCGCCTGCGAAGCGCTTGGGAAGAAGGCGGACGAGCACATCAAGAACTACGGCGCAGGGATCGAGCGGAGGCTCACCGGCCTCCACGAAACCGCACCATGGACCGAGTACTTCTATGCCGTCTCCCACCGCGGAGCATCGGTGAGGATCCCGTGGCAGGTCCATAGGGACCAAGGTGGGTACATCGAGGATCGCCGCCCCAATGCCAACGCCGATCCGTACGTCGTTGCTCGGCTGATCACCGACACCGTGTGCTCCTACCTAGAAGGGAAGAGCTGACCGTTCGTCTCGCACACTGCGTGGGTGACTCACTCAGGCGTTTCGGCGCTCACGCCGTCCAGCGAAGCTGCAAAGTCGTCGGTCAGTTGCGCATATTCCCCGACCGCAGCGCGTCTGAGGGTGCCGTCGTCGCTTGCTTGGAGCCCGGCGACGATGGCATCTACGCCGAGAGGAAGTTCCT
>JADFIY010000256.1 GCA_022566415.1 Acidobacteriota bacterium | reverse complement strand
GGCATGGAACGGGCCGCGGGCAGGCGTCGACGGAGCCATCTCCGACTACGGCGCCGACGCCGCCTATCCCATTGACGAACTGGCCAAGGTGCTGCGCGACCGATTCCGGGGAAGAGAGGCCCTCTGGTACAACCTCGGCGGATCCATTGATGACAAAGTGCTCACCGCGGCCCGCAAGGCCCGCGGCTACCACCTCCGCACCGGTGACACGGTCCCCACCGCTATCCGCAACGCCGCCGCGGTCCTCAGCGAGATGCGGCTGATCAAAAGCAACGACGAGATCGCCGCGTTGCGCGAGGCGTGCCGGGTATCGGCTGAAGGCCATGCAGAAGCAATCCGCTTCGCCACGCCGGGTTTGTCCGAGCATGACGTGCAGACTGCAATGGAGTTCACCTTTCGGTCGCATGGGGCGGTACGCGAGGCCTACCCCTCGATCGTGGCCTCGGGCAATAATGCTTGCATCCTTCACTACACGGAGAACGATCGTGAGATGGAGGACGGGGATCTGCTCCTCGTCGACGCTGCCGCCGAGATCGGTCACCTCTCCGCCGACGTCACCCGCACCTTCCCGGTCAACGGCACCTTCACACCCCCGCAGCGGGCCATCTACGACCTCGTCCTGGCCGCCCAGGAAGCGGTGATCGATGCCTGCAAGCCGGGGCTGCTGTATTCCGAGATGCATGACATCGCGGTCGGGACCCTTACCGAAGGGATGGTTGATCTCGCCTTGCTGCCAGGCCCCGTAGACGACGCCATCGCCTACGGGTGGTATCGCCAGTTCTATTTCCACGGCACCGGCCACTGGCTCGGCATGGACGTCCACGATGCCGGGGCGTACCGGGTCGAGGGCAAGGGCCGTCCTCTCGAGCCCGGGATGGCGTTCACGGTTGAGCCCGGCATCTACGTTGCAAGAGACAAAGCCACGATTGAGCTGCACAACGAGCCGTTCGACGCCGACGAAGAGCGAGACCTCGCCTATCTCGAGGGTGCGGCCGAAGCCAAGCGCATCATCGCCGAGCGCAAAGAGGCGGCAGCCGCCGTATCGCACCAGGTGCCTGAGCAGTTCCTGGGCATCGGTGTTCGCATCGAGGACGACATGCTCGTCACCAACAACGGCGTGGAGAACCTGACACGCGGCGTGCCCGTCGATCCCGACGAGATCGAGGCGTTAGCCGGCGAGCGAGCGACGGTTCCCCACCCCGCCTGAGCTCGGTGGCGGAACCTCAGCGGGTAGAGGCTCTCCGCGAAGACCTGCGATCACGTTCTCGGCCGCCAGCTCGGCCATCGCGGCCCTGGTCCGCTCCGTCGAGGAGCCGAGATGCGGGATCACGAAGCAATTCTCGAGATGGAGCAGCGTGTGATCGGGTGGAGGAGGCTCCGGATCGATGACATCGATGCCGGCTGCGGCGATCTCGCCGGTACGCAGGGCGACGATCAGCGCTTCGCTGTCGACGATCGGCCCGCGTGCGATGTTGACGAGGGTTGCCGTGTGCTTCATCGCTCGCAATGCCGCAGCGTCGATCATCCCCCTCGTTTCCTCGGTCAGCGGCACCGCGACGATGACATGATCTGATTCGCGAAGCAGCTCGGGAAGCGTGACGTAGTGTGCCCCGAGATCCGCTTCAGCCAGTGCCTGACGATGGCGAGCGGCGTAGAGCACACTCATGCGGAATCCAGTCGCCCTCCGTGCCACTGCCCTGCCCACCCGCCCAAAGCCGATGAGGCCGAGTGTGCTGCCGTAGACGTCATGGCCCAATAACAGCCTGGGCTCCCACTCGTCCCATTTTCCCCGCCTCACATACTCGAGACCGCCCCGGAACCGCCGAGCGGCGGCGAGCATCAAACCGAAGGCGGTGTCGGCGGTGGTCTCAGTGAGGACGTCCGGTGTGTGTCCGACGGGGATGCCCCGTTCGTGACAGACCACGAGGTCGATGTTGTCGACACCGACCGCCATGTTGGAGATGACGACGAGGCGCTTGGCGGTATCGATCAAGGGGCGATCGACACGATCGTTGAGCATGGTGTACAGAGCATTGGCCCGCGGCGCCTGCTCCTCGAGCACATGGCGGGGAATGGGTGTGTCCTCCTTCCACACCCATACCTGGCCTGCGGAACGGAGCATGTCGAGAGCGTCCCCCGGTGGTCTGCGGGTGACGACGATACGCATGTCGGCTGTCAGGCCCCGCGAAGGCTCTTCCTGAAGCCTTCGAGAGAACCAACGACCTTTGAGGCGTCCTCGCCCATGCTGGGCAGCTTGGCCGACTTGCGTTCGTAGCGGGTCCGCCCCCGCGTCGTGTCTTCGTCATCGGCGACTTCGGCCGTGCCTTCGTCGTCGTCGTCGTCATCATCGTCATCGTCGGAAAGCTCCTCATCGCGAGCACGGTCG
>JADFIY010000255.1 GCA_022566415.1 Acidobacteriota bacterium | reverse complement strand
GGCCATTGGGTGCCGAGCGCCGTCACTGGTGGCATCCAGGCCTCCATACGGAACAGGTCGGTGCCGCTGGTCGAGGCGACGCCCTCGCGCGCCCACGGTCCGATCACCATGTAGGTGGCGAGTCCGGCGGCGACGAAGTCGAGGCCAAGCCCACCGAAGATCTCGTGGACTTTGCCGTAGGTTTTCAACACCCCGGCGAGAAGCGCCCACACTGCGCCACCGACGATGCCGGCAAGGATGGCGAGCGGAATGATGACAGCCGTTGGCACCTCGACGACCCGGACGACCCAGGTGGCAATGATGGCCCCGAAGATGATCTGCCCCTCGACACCGATGTTCCACAGCCCGGCGGCGAACGTCACCACAAGACCTGCCGAGGCGAGGACCAGCGGGACCCAGGCGAGGAGCGTGGCCGAGGTTCGGTCGGCGCTGCCGAAGGCGCCATCGAGGATGAGCCGGAACGCCTCGAGCGGTGGGGCGTCAACGAGGAACAACAACACGATGGCAACGACCAAGGCCACCAGGAGTGAGATGAGCGTCGGTCCCGACCGCTGGATCCACGAAGTCTCAGTGATCACGCCCGTACCTTTCCACCGATCAGGTACCCGAGCGATTCGCCGTCCTGGTCGGCGGTGTCGCAGACGGTGAACACCGATCCTCCGAAAAAGACGATGATGCGATCGCTGTAGCGGAGGAGCTCATCGAGGTCTGCTGAGGCGAAGATGATGGCTGTGCCTTCCTGGCGCCGCTGGAGCAGTCGTTGCCAGATGTAGTCGGCGGATTCGACATCCAGACCGCGGGTTGGATGCTCCATCAGCAGGAGGTCGAGGCCGGGAGGGGTCATCGACAGCAAGAGTCGCTGCTGATTGCCACCGGACAGGGACTCGACGGTCGATTGCGGGGTCCCCTTGACGAAGTAGTCCTCGATCTTGGTTTGGGCCGCCCCGTCGGCTTCCTCCCAGTCGATGAGGAAGCCGGATTGCTCGGTGAGTGCGACGTGCTCGGCGATGGTGAGCCCCTGTACGAGACCTTCCTCGAGCCTGCCCGCAGGAATGTAGTGAACGCCTGCGGCCAAGTGATCTCGGTAGCTGGAGTGGGTCATGTCGCGCCCAGCGAGCTCGATGCTCCCAGAGTCAGGCCCGACGAGCCCTGCAGCTGCCCGTAGGAAGGGGCGCTGGCCGCTGCCCTCGAGGCCGGCGAGCCCGATCACCTCGCCGGCGCCGATGCTCAGATCGAGGCCTTCGATATGGGTGGTGCCATCACTGATGGTGCACGAACCGAAATCGAGCACCGAAGCACCCAGCGTGGCTGGCGGCTTGTCCGACTCGACGAAGATCTTTCCGAACATCATTTCCACGAGTCGCGCCGGGGGGATCGGCATCTCCGCCTCACCGACGACCCGGCCCTGCCGGAGCACCGTCACCGAGTCGCACAGTTCTTCGACCTCCTCCAGCTTGTGGGAGACAAAGATCACGATCAGACCCTCCTCAGCGAGGGCGCGAAGGGTGGTGAACAGCTGGATTCGCTGGTTCGCCGAGATCCCAGTTGTGGGCTCGTCGAAGATGAGCACGCGGGCCCCCAGCCAGAGCAATCGGGTGATCTCGAGCTGCTGGCGCTCGCCAACGGTGAGGGTCCGCGCCAGTCGGCTCGGTATGAAGGAGAAACCAAGCTCTCCGCTCATCCGGGCCAGCTCGGCTTCGCCTTCCCTGCGGTCGAGCCGCGTTGAACCGGGGCTGCCGAGGAGAAAATTGTCGAGCACGGTGAATGGCAGAAAGACGAGCGGATCCTGGTGCAGCATGCCGATCCCGGCTTCGATGGCGTCCTGAGGTGACTTCAAATTGAGCCGCTGCCCATCGAGCGTGATCTCGCCGGAGTCGGCTGCGATGAACCCCGAGACCACCTTCATCAGCGTCGACTTGCCAGCCCCGTTCTCGCCGAGGAGGCCGTGGAGGGTACCTTCCTCGATGGTGAGATCGATGTCGTCGTTAGCGCGCAGGGTCCCGTAGGTCTTGGTGATGCCGCGCAGTTCGAGTGCCATGGTGGGGGAGAGTAGAACCTTTGCTTGCTGCTGAGGGGGGAGTCCCGACCGTCGGGAGGGGAGGGGGGTCAAGCCGTGGCCGCGAGCCAACTTGCTCCCCCCTCAGGGGCGAGTCCCGACCGTAGGGAGGGGAGGGAGGTCAAGGCGTGGTCGCGGCGACGGTCTGATCCCCTCCGTCAGCGGCTCCGCCGCTGCCACCTCCCCCCTGGGTGTCGTGTTTCGCGACGGTGCGACACCGGGTGTCGTCGAGGTGTGGGGTCTTTGTTTCTCCCCCTGTTTCTCCCCCTCTTGGGGGGAGTACCGCCCGGAGGGCGGGGAGGGGGGCTTCCTGTTGGGGGGAGTACCGCAAGAGCCCCCTCCGGCAGC
>JADFIY010000074.1 GCA_022566415.1 Acidobacteriota bacterium | reverse complement strand
GAACCACTGCCTGTGACGCGTATACCGAGGTGACCGTCACCGGTGAGGTGGCATCCGAGGCACTCACGGAGACATCCGGTGTTGCCGCCTCTCGCGTCGCCCGCGGCGTGATCTGGGCCCATAACGACTCGGGAGATGGCGCCACCCTCTATGCGCTAGGACGCTCCGGCGAGGACCTTGGGGCGTTCGCCGTCACCGGTGCGTTGGCGTTCGACTGGGAGGACATCGCGTCGGGGCCGGGTCCTGAAGCCGGCGTTTCCTATCTGTACATCGGTGACATCGGAGACAACTTCGGCATCCGGGACGGGCGAGTCACTGTTTACCGCGTCCCCGACCAGGATCCAACAACGCTGACCGATTCGCTTCAGGGGTCGGTGGCGCTGACGCTCGACTTTCCCGACGGCGCACACGACGCCGAGGCGTTATTCATCGCCGATGGGTTCATCCACATCGTCACCAAGGACCCCAACCGCGCACAGGTCTACCGGGCGCCCGCCGGCAATGATGCCGGCCCCACGGTCATGGAGCTGGTCGCAAGCGTCGACCTCGGCGCGGTTGTCACCGCAGCGGATGTGTCTTGGGATGGGTCGACGATCGCCTTCCGCGGGTATGACACCGTATGGATGTGGAATCGCGATGCAGACACGTCGGTGGCGGAGGCTTTGGCTGCCCCTCCGTGCCAGGCACCGGCACCAGATGAGCGACAAGGCGAGGCGCTGGCCTTTCGCATGGATGGAACGTACAGCACGATCTCCGAGGGCACCAACCCTGAGCTTCACCTCGTCCGGGGCACGTCGTAGCCTCCGGCGCCGCTTTATCCGCAGACGATTCCAGCCGATACCAAACCATGCGCAACATGGGACGCGCCGCGCCGCCGCGACAGGTGGAGCGCACGCTCCTCCAGCTGACCACAGCATTGGCGTTCGGTGCCGTCCTCGCCTTCCTCTGGGCGGGGTGGTACAACCAGGACATGGCCATGGTCGCCGGGATGGCCGGACCCGCCATCGTGACAGCCATGGGTGCCTCCATGTTGATCACCGACCGTGATCACCTGCTGCCCGTGCTGTTCACCGCCGCAGTGGTCATCGTCATCCAAAACCGGGCCCTCGGCAACATCGATCTCTCCAATGCGTCTCTGGTGCCGCTGGTCACCATCGGAATCACCGGTGCCTTCTTCATACACGCCAGGTGGGTCGTGCCGTACATCGTGTCCTACTCGACACTCGTGTTCGCCTCCCGGTTGTGGTGGCCGGCCTCGGACGTCCAGATCTTGCAGGCGGTCCTGGTCACGATCTCGGTGGCGTTCGGTACCGCGCTGTTGTCGTGGATCAGACGTGAGTTCGAGCACCGCGAGAAGCGCCACAGAAACCTCTTCGAGCACGCCCCCGTGTCGCTGTGGGAAGAGGATTTCTCCCTCGTCGGCCAAGCACTGCAGCGGCTGAGAGACGACGGCGTCGAAGACCTCGAGGAGTACCTGGACATCCACAAAGGGGAGGTGCGTCGCCTCGCCTCTCTCGTCTGCGTCACCGATGCCAACCAGGCCGCGGTCAGCCTCACCCAGCGACCGACCCGCGCCGAACTCCTCGGCGCACTCAACGGAGACAGGCTGTCCGACGGTGCGTCCGAAGCGCTGATTCCGCAGTTCATGGCGATCTGGAACGACGAAGAAACCGTCGCCACCGAGCTGATCGGAGACCTCGGCATCTCCAACATTCCGATCGAGGCCCTCCTGGTATGGAGCGCCCCACGGGTCGAAGACGCACTCGATCTGACCAACGTGATCGTGGCCATCGTAGACATCACCCACCAGCGCGACGTGGAGCGCCAGCTACACGAACTCATCCGGTCAAAGGACCAATTCGTTGCCACCGTTTCGCACGAGCTACGCACGCCACTCACCGCCATCGTCGGTATCTCCGAAGAGCTGTCCAACGCAAACGGGACGTTCTCCGAAAACGAGAAACAAGAACTGATCGCGATCATCGCCGAGCAGAGTCTCGACGTGACCCGCATCGTCGACGACCTGCTGGTGGCGGCCAGCACCGACACCGGCGGACTCGAGTTCATCTCGCAGCCGGTGGACCTTGCCCGTGAGGCCGCCGCGGTGCTTCGATCCGTCGGCGACACGATCCCAATCGAGGCCGACGACGAGATCGCGCCTGTCCTCGCCGACCCGACTCGCGTCCGGCAAATCGTTCGCAACCTCCTCACCAACGCCGTCCGATACGGCGGACCGTCGATACGAGTGGTCGTAACCGAGGTAGGAGACCGCACCACGCTCGAGGTCCGAGACAACGGCAGCCCGCTACCCCAGCAGCTTCGCGCAACCATCTTCGAGCCGTACTTCCGAGCCAGCCAGCGATCCGGAGTGACCGGTTCGGTCGGCCTTGGGCTCACCGTCTCTCGCCAGCTCGCCCACCACATGGGTGGAGATCTCACCTACGACCACGACGGGTCGGAAACGGTGTTCACCCTCGCCCTGGAGAAGGCATCGGACCGGAAGTCGCCAGACAGGAAGTTGCCAGTTACCGGTTACCAGTTACCAGCAAGACCAGTCGAGAGCTGATCTCTCGCTGGGCGCTGGGGCTGGCAACAGGATTCGAGGGTCCGAGAAACCTGGCCACCAGCCACCCGCCGCGGCCACCGGCAGGCAGCCACCGGCCACCGCGCAGCAACTGGTGGAACTGGGAACCGGGAACTCGGATCTCGGACCCGGCCACCAGGAACGGTTCAGTGACCAAGCAAGACTTGCGACTTGCGACTTGCGACTTGCGACTTGCGACTTGCGACTGGCGACTGGCGACTGGCGACTGGCGACTTGCGAGTCGTTACCGTTCAGACAATGCTCCAGTTGCGGCGTTGGGCCAGAGATCGATTTGCCACGCGAGGCGCGGCCGCGTTTTTGGCCGCGGCACTCGTCGTCGGCGTGCTGGTCGGGTTCGGGGCGGCGTTGTTGGTGTGGGCGATCGCGTTCGTGTTCTCCGCGTTCGACTCGGTCGACGACGCCCTCGGCTGGGGAAGATGGTTCCTGCTGGTGTCCATCCCGATCGGCTTGCTGATCTCGTGGTCGCTCAATCGGTGGTTCGGGCCCGGGGTCGCCAGCGGTGGTGTCACCGAGACGATCGTGGCCACCAGTCTGCACGGGGGCTATCTCCCTACCAGGTTGATCCCGGCGAAAATCGCAGCAACCGCCGCCACCCTCGGCCTGGGGGGATCGGGTGGCCGGGAGGGACCGATCGCTCTGATCGGTGGCACGATCGGGTCTTCCTTCGCCCGCTACACCGGGTTCGGCCACGACCAGATCCAGAGCCTGGTCGCCGCCGGCGCCGGCGCCGGGGTAGGTGCTTCATTCAACGCTCCCATCGCCGGGATGCTGTTCGCCATGGAGGTGATCCTTCGCTCCTTCTCGGTTCGCCACCTCAATGCGATTGTCATCACCTCGGTGATGGCAGCAGTGGTCACTCAGCAGCTGGTTGGTCAGGAACGGCTGCTGACATCCCCGGCGTATGACCTTGCCGACCCGTTCCAGCTCATACTCTACGCGGCGCTCGCCGTCGTCGCCGTCCTCTTTGGCGTCGCCTTCATCCGGGTTCTTGCCTCGACAAGTTCATTTCGCGTCCCTCGCCGTCTCCCGCGATGGACGCTCCCAATCGGTGCCGGCGTTCTCATCGGGGCCATCGGTCTCGTCTTCCCCAATTCCCTGGGAACGGGCCAGAGGTTCTTGAGCGGCCTGCTTGCCGGGGGAGGCGATAGTTCCGAGGCCTGGTACGCACTGTTCGCCCTCGCCGGAATCAAGATGGTGACGACCGCTCTGACCAGAGAGGGGGGTGGCTCGGTCGGCACGTTCATGGCGGCGCTTTTCATCGGCGGCGTCGTCGGGTCGGGTTTCGCCCAAATCATCGATCCGCTGTGGACCTTCTCCGAGCTCGAACCCGGTGCCTTCGCGGTTGTGGGTATGGCAGCCACCTTTGCCGCGGTGGCGAGGGCGCCGCTTACATCGGTGATCATCGTGTTCGAGATAACGGGGAACTACGGCTTGGTCCTGCCGTTGATGCTGGGTGCGGCGCTGGCAACGTTCCTCGGCGATCGGCTGTACGCGGACTCTGCCTACACGATCGCCCTCACCCAGAGCGGCATTCACCTGCCGACGAACCAGGACATCGACCTGCTGGATACCGTCGATGTGGTTGAGGTGATGGCCCCCATCGAGGAGCCGGCGCAGCGAGACATGACAGTTGATGAACTGACCGACCTGCTCGATCGCACTCACCACCACGGGGTACCGGTCGTTGCCGACGACCGGCTCGTCGGCGTCGTGTCGTATTCAGACATCGCCGGCGCAGCCGACGGTGAAACGACCGTCGCATCCATCATGACCGACCGCCCGATCACGGTGACCCCTTCGCTTCCTGTCTCCGCGGCCCTGGCCCGGATGGCAGCGCTCGGGCTGGGCAGGCTCCCCGTCGTCTCCGACTCCGACCCCGGCGAGCTCATCGGCATGTTCCGTCGCGAGTCGGTGGTGCGCGCCTATCACGCCGCGTTGGGAACCGCGACCGGACGCGAGCTCTACCGCGAGCGGGTGCGGCTCAGGTCGCAACCAGACGCAAAGTTCTTCGAGATGGCTGTGATGCGCGGGTCCCCTGTCTCCAACGCGATGGTAAAGGACATTCCCTGGCCGGATTCGGCGATTCTCGTGTCCGTTCGACGGGGAACGACGGTAGTCATCCCGCACGGCAACACGATGCTGCAGCCGACGGACGCACTTACCTTCTTCGGAACCGCGGATGCTCGTATCGAACTGGGTCATATCATGGAACCGGCCGGGGTTCCGACGACCGAGTGGCGGACGGAATAACGTCAAGAGTCAGCCTTCAGTCTTCAGCAAGACCAAGCTTTAGCTACCGAAGCCTCTGAGCTGAGGGTTCAGGACTGGCGACGGGCGACTGGACACTCTTTTTCGACTTTGGTGCAAAGAAGATCGGCCGATACATTCCCTATATGAGCAAGCTCGTCCCGGTTGTTCTCTCGGGTGGTGCGGGAACCAGGCTGTGGCCGGCATCGAGGAGACGCCAGCCCAAGCAGCTACTTCCGCTGGCCGGTGACCGCTCGATGTTTCAGACAACCATCGAACGGACTGCCTCCATTGCGGACGTGGCCGCGCCGATCGTGGTGTCAAACATCGATCAGCTGGCGCGCATCCAGCGCGACCTCGCCTCGGCAGGTTTCAGCGAGGCCCGAATCATCCTGGAGCCCATCGGCCGCAACACCGCACCGGCCGCGGCGGTCGCCGCCCTCGATTTGACCGCTGACGGAGATGATCCACTGATGCTCGTCCTTCCCGCCGACCACGTCATCGGCGACGAGGCTGCCCTCGCCGAGGCCGTCGGCGTCGCCGCTGGGCTCGCCAACGACGGGTACCTCGTGACCTTCGGCGTCAAACCTACCCACGCCGAGACCGGCTACGGCTACATCGAGGTCGGTGATCCGCTCGACGCCGGCGGCATGGTCGTGGAAAGCTTCAGGGAAAAGCCGGATCCCGAGACTGCGGAGCGGTACCTCGCCACCGGCAGCCATCTCTGGAACAGCGGGATGTTCCTGTTCCGGGCCAAGCGATACCTCGATGAGCTCGGCACCCATGAGCCGGATGCGTTGGCATCGGCGAACGATGCCTATCAGGGGGCAAAGGAGGACACCGGCGTCATCACCCTCGACGAAGCGGCGTTTTCGCAGTCGCCTTCGATCTCGATCGACTATGCCGTCATGGAACGAACCGACGGGGCGGCGGTCGTCCCGCTCGATGCAGGCTGGAGCGACGTCGGATCGTGGGAGGCGTTGTGGGAGCTCGGCGAGCCCGATCAGGACGGGAACGTCATCAGCGGGGACGTTGAGCTATTGGATGTGGCAAACAGCTACGTCCGCAGCTCGAATCGGCTGATCGCCGCTATCGGGCTAGACGACGTGGTCATCGTCGACTCCCCTGATGCCACTCTGATTGTCAGGCGCGATCGCGCGCAGGACGTGAAGGTGATCGTCGATCGGCTCGAAGCGGCCCACCGCCCTGAGGTCGAAACCGATGGAACCGAATCTCGCCCATGGGGCGGGTTTACCACGCTGCTCAAAGGCCAAGGGTTCCGGGTGCTCCGCTTGTGGATCGAGCCTGGAGGCAAGACGTCGTTACAAACCCACGACGATCGCTCGGAACACTGGATAGTCGTCCGTGGGATTGCCAGAATCAAGCTCGGCGACACTACCCGTCTCGTCCCCGAGGAGGATTCCGTGTTTGTTCCGGCAGGCGAGGTCCACAGGATCGAGAACCCGTCGGCCGAGGAAATCCTCGAGGTCGTCAAGGTCGACGTCGGCAGTGACGTCGGGGTGGACGCCATCGACCGCTTCGCCGACGCCTACGAGAGAGCGGAGCCAAGAGCATGATGCTCGCAGTCGTCGGTATCGGTCTTGCCTTTCTCACCGTCATGGTGCTGCTGTCGCGCATGGGGAGACACCGCAAGCAGGAAGCCATCTCCGATTTCGAAAGGGAGCGGGAGGCGACGAAGCCCCCGGACATCCTCCAACTCGTCCACGACGAGGTCGTCGAGTTGGGGATCGACAAGATCGATGGGGGCGAAGACATCGACCCCTCGGTGCTGTTGCAGGTGTTCCGGAGAGACGAGCAGAACTGCGAGGATGACACGTCCTACCGCTTCGCGCTTGCGGAAGGCATAAAGCCGGAGGATGCGAGCCTCGAAACCCTGGCGCTGCGCTGCGACCAGGACTAGAGGCTCCGCAGTTGCGGAGCCGTGGCCCGAGCGGCCCGCCGCGAAGCGGCGAGAGCGGGAAAATCGCCCCACCTCGTTCGAGACCATCGATCACGTGTCGTTGCCGGCTCCTGAGAGACTCGGCCAAAAGAATGTGACACGGTCTTGGATCGGCGAGGCCAATATGCGGAGCCGTGGCCCGAGCGGCCCGTAGCCAAGAGCGGAGAAATCGCCCCACCTTTGTCGAGACGACCGATCACCTGTCGATGCGCGCTCTACGAGAGGCTCCGCTGTTGGTGCGCGCTAGGGCTTCGTAATACGTATTACGCACACGCAGACGCCCGTCACCTGTGGTGACGCCGCCACGGTACGCTGCCGCCATGGATGTCGTCGCCGTTTTTGGAGCCTCCGCCTCGCTCCCCGGTGATCCGCTCTATGAGCAAGGCGTGCGCTGCGGGAGGCTGCTCGCCGAGGCCGGGTTCGGCGTCGCCACGGGCGGCTACGGCGGGGTGATGGAGGCGGTGTCGCTCGGTGCCAAGAAAGCTGATGCCGAGGTGATCGGCGTCACCGCGCCATCCGTATTCCCAGACCGGGTTGGCGGCAACGCCCACCTGACCCAGGAGACGCGGGCTCGGTCACTGCTGGAGCGAATCCACGAGCTGGCCGTCAACTCCGTCGCCGCCATCGCCCTCTCCGGCTCACTCGGCACAGCGACCGAACTTCTAGCGGCATGGAATCTGGCCCATGTAGCAAGATTCAGCGGCACACGACCCAAGCCGATCATCGCCGTCGGCGAACCTTGGTTGACCTTGATCCCGCTGCTCACCGACCAGCTACAGAGCGACGGTACCCTCGTGACATTGGTACCAACGGTCGACGACGCCGTTGGCGCGGTCACCGCCAGGCTCGGTCAGCACGCATGATCGAGCTCATCGACATCTCCAAGACCTACCCCGGTAGCGAGGTACCGGCCGTCGACAACTTCTCGCTGGAGATCAAAGAAGGCGAGCTTGTCGTGCTCGTCGGTCCCTCGGGCTGTGGCAAGACAACGATTTTGAAGATGATCAACCGCCTCATCGAGCCGACATCCGGCACCATTGCCATCTCCGGGGACCCAATCGACGCCGTCGCCCCTCACCAGCTGCGACGCGGGATCGGGTATGTGATCCAGCAGGTCGGGCTGTTCCCGCACAAGACGGTCGGCCAGAACATGACCACCGTCCCCGAGCTCCTCGACTGGAGCAAAGCCGACATCGACTCACGGCGCGCCGAATTGATCGAGCTGGTCAAGCTCGACCCCGGTTTTCTGGATCGCTACCCGTCGGAGCTCTCCGGCGGTCAGCGTCAACGAGTAGGGGTAGCCAGGGCGCTCGCCGCCGATCCACCCATCCTCCTGATGGACGAGCCATTCGCCGCCGTCGACCCGATTGTCCGGGCCCATCTCCAGGACGTGCTCATCGCACTCCAAAACCGGCTGCACAAGACGATCGTCCTGGTCACCCACGACATCGACGAGGCGATCAAGCTAGGCGACCGGATCGCCATCCTGAGCAACGGTGGACACCTCGAGCAGTACGCGCCCCCCCGCGAGATCCTCCGGGACCCTGCCAATCTCTTTGTTGCCGACTTCCTCGGCACCGACCGTGGCATCAAGAGGCTCTCCTTGATTCCGGTGTCTGCAATCGATCTCGACCGGGGCCCGGTGGTGCAGCGAGGCGCCTCGGCGGCTGAGGTGACCGCGGCGACGGCCAAGTACGGCACCGACTGGTTCGCCGTTGGCAGCGACACCGAGCTTGACGGGTGGGCGAGCATCGCCGACCTGGGGGTGGGTGGCGTCGACGAGGTGAAGTTGGAGCCATTCCGCACCCTCCTCTCCCCGGAGAGCACGCTCAAGGATGCGCTCGACGCTGTGGTGTCGTCACACACGTCGGTCGCCGCGATCTTCGACGGCGGCCGGTTCCTCGGCATGGTGACGGCCGAGGCGATCAGCGCCGAGATCCTACGCTGATGATCGGATTCTTCTCCTGGACCTGGGTGTTCGATCACCTCGACGACATCTGGAACCGAACCGTGGAGCACCTTCTGTTGACCGTCATCGCGGTGACCGTCGGCCTGTTCATCTCGTTCTTGTTGGCGGCGTATGTGTTGCGCACGCGGCGGGCCTATGGGCCGGTCACTTTGGCAACCGGAATCCTGTACTCGATCCCGAGCCTGGCGCTGTTCGCCTTCCTCGTTCCCGTCACTGGTCTGTCGATCCTGACCGCAGAGATCGGCCTTGTGTCCTACACACTGCTCATCCTCGTCCGCAACATCGTTGCCGGCATCGACGGGGTGCCGGGGCCGGTGCTCGAGGCCGCTGCCGGGATGGGTTATACCCGCCGCCAGATGTTCTTCGGCGTTCAATTGCCGCTTGCGTTGCCGGTTATCATCGCCGGCCTACGCATCGCCGCTGTGACCACGATCGGCCTGGTCACGGTCACAGCCCTCATCGGACTCGGCGGCCTCGGATTTTTCATCCTGCGCGGCTTGAGCCTGTTCGTCTCTCCGGTTGGGACCACCCAGATCATCGTCGGGACCGTGATGTCGGTGTTTCTGGCGCTCGCGGTTGACTTTGCCCTTGTCGGTGCCCAGCGTCTGCTCACCCCGTGGGCACGGAGCAAGGAGGCGGTGTGATCGAATTCCTGGGCGAGGTTGTCGCCTGGTTTGCCGATCCCGCTCACTGGACGGGTGTCAACGGGATCCCCAATCGGCTGTGGGAGCACATCCAGATCACTGTTCTGGCGACCTCGCTGGCGGTGCTGGTTGCCATACCGCCTGCGGTGGTTCTGGGCCACCGAAAGCGGGGAGGGACCTTCGTCGTCGGTGCCGTGAACATCTTTCGGGCGGTGCCGTCATTCGGAATCGTCGTGCTGGCCCTTCCGATCACGGTCGCTCTGGGTCTCGGATTCGGTTTCTGGCCGACCTTTCTCGCCCTGCTGTTCCTGGCGATACCCCCGATGTTCACCAACACATACACCGGCGTCGCTGGAGTCGACTCCGACGTCGTCGAGGCAGCGCGCGGGATGGGGATGACCGAACGGCAGATCATGACCGGTGTGGAGGTTCCTGCGGCGTCGCCGATCATCCTCGCCGCAGTACGAGTCGCCGCGGTCCAGGTCGTAGCAACCGCGACGCTCGGTGCCATCGTCGCCTGGGGTGGCCTCGGCCGATACATCATCGACGGCTTCGCCATCCAGGACGGTGTTCTGGTCTTCGCCGGAGCGCTCCTGGTCGCAGGCCTGGCGCTCGTCACCGAGGTGGGGATGAGCTACCTCGAACGCGCCATCGTTCCCGATAGTCTGCAGACTGCTGGGAATGAGGTGGCCGGAATCGCAGTTTGACATGGGGACGACACGTCATTGGCTATACGCGCGTCCAGGGAGGCATTCGATGTTCAAGAGCAGACCGTTTGGCGTCCTCGTGGTTACCGTCGCACTCGTCGCAGCCGCTTGTTCCAGCGATAGCGGGGAAATCGACGGACCAACGATCAAGATCGGTTCGGCCAACTTCAGCGAGAGCGCTCTCGTGGCCGAAATCTACGCGCAAGCACTAGAGGCTGAGGGCTACAGCGTCGACCGCAAGCTCAACATTGGTACTCGCGAGATCTACAAACCGGCCCTCGAGAGCGGCGAACTCGACCTCCTCCCCGAGTACATCGGGACGATGTTGACCTTCCTCGGCGGAGAAGCGAGCTCGGACTCGGCGGCGACCCACAGCGCGCTCCAAGCGGCCTGGGAGCCGGAAGGGATCTCCATTCTCGACTTTGCCCCGGCCCAGGACAAGAACGGCCTGGTCGTCACCAAGGCCACCGCCGAAGAGTTGGGCGTCAGCCGGACGTCGGACCTCGCCAACTTCAACGGCACGCTGGTCTTTGGCGGCCCGCCGGAGTGCCCCAACCGGGAGTTCTGTCTGATCGGTTTGCAGAGCCTGTACGGGCTCGATTTCCTCGAGTTCAAGCCGCTCGACGTTGGTGGGCCGATCACCGTCACCGCCCTGGAGAGCGGCGAGATCGACGTCGCGCTGTTGTTCACCTCCAGCGGCGTGATTCTGGCCAAGGAGTTCGTGCTGCTCGAAGACGACAAGGGTCTGCAGCCCGCGGAGAACCTGGCACCGGCCGTTCGCACCGAGATCCTCGACGCCTACGGTGACCGGTTTGCCAACGTGCTGAACGCGGTGTCGAGCGTGCTTACCACCACGGAGCTCATCGCTCTGAACAAGGCGGTAGAGGTCGATGGTGAGGACCCCGACAAGGTGGCGGCCGACTGGCTGGACGCCCAAGGCCTCAGCTAGCTCGTATCCACGAACCCAGGGTTCGCAGCGTCATATAGAGGGTTGTTCTGTTGCAGCACATCCCTGACACATGTCGCGGGTCTTCCCTGACAGGTGGTGGTGGTCATGGGGTTGGTCTTCCTGGTCGGTTGTGGAGGGGTTGGCGTCGTTGGTTGGGGTTGATGGTGAGGGTTCTGGCGAGTTGGTGGTTGATGAAGA
>JADFIY010000073.1 GCA_022566415.1 Acidobacteriota bacterium | reverse complement strand
TGGGGCCATCCGACGAGGTGCCGTCCGAGCCGATCTCGGTCGCCGTGGCGCTGGCCGACAAGATCGACATGCTGACCGGGTTCTGGGCCATCGACGAGAAGCCGACGGGGAGCAAGGATCCCTTTGCGCTAAGAAGAGCGGCATTGGGGGTCATAGGGCTGTTATTGGAGAACGAACTTCGCTTTTGGCTCGTTGGGGTTTTTTCTGCGCACGAAGACCATGTTCTTAAATCGATTGGCCAAACTTTGAAAAAAGATCCAAAGGGATTGCACGAGCCGGGAACATTCGCGGTCGGTCAGGCGATCAGGAAATTCGAGGGAGTGGAGGTTTCGAGTAATGCAGTCAACCTCCTCTCCTTCTTCGCCGACCGCCTCAAGGTCCACCTCCGCGACCAGGGCATCCGGCACGACGTGATCCAGGCCTGTTTCGATCTCGGCGGGCAGGACGATCTGGTGCTGCTGGTCAACCGGGTCCGGGCGCTTCAGGACTTCCTCGCCACCGAGGACGGCGCGCACCTGCTGGTCGCCTACCGCCGGGCCGCCAATATCGTCGGCATCGAGGAGAAGAGGGACGGGGTCGAGTATTCCGGCACGCCGGAGGCCAAATTCGCCGAGCAGGACGAGGAACGCGCCCTGTTCAAAGCCCTCGACGCCGCCGAGCCGGCCATCGCCGCCGCGCTGGAAGCGGAGGATTTCGCCGCCGCCATGGCCGAGATGGCCAAGCTCAGGCCCGTCATCGATACCTTCTTCGACGAGGTCACCGTATTCTCCAATCCCTACTCGATGATCCCCGACCCGGAGCAAGGACGCTTCCTGGTGAGCGATGGCGCCAGCGGACAGGTGCTGGCCGTTGGTCTCGACGGTCGGATCGAGGTGTTCTCCGAGGTGGAAGGCCACGAGGTGTTGACGGGAATCGTCCGCGGGCCGGACGGGGCGCCATACGTGACCTCCTTCAGCCAACTCCCTCACGCAACCGGGGATGGGGCGTTGCTTCGGCTTCACCCCGACGGCACCTTCGATGTCGCGGTCGGCGGCCTCACAACGCCCATCGATGTGGCTTTCGACGGTAAAGGCCGCCTGTACGTGCTCGAGTTCATCGACGGCACCGAGACGGACGATCCGTACCGCGGTAAGACCGGGCGGCTACTTCGGTTCGCACCGGCGAGCGACGGATGGCAGGCCGGGCAGGTATTGATCGACCGGTTGCCTTTCCCAACGGCTCTTCTGATCGACGCCGAAGACAGAATCTACGTGTCGATCCGCGGTGCATTCAGCTCACCGGGAAGCGGCGTGGTGGTGCGGTTCGACGCCCTGGCCGAGCGGCCACCGGGGCTGCCGCCACTGCAGTTTTGACAAGGTCAACCGATGAGCACGTCCCTCAGTTGTTCCTGTGGCTACGACGAGGCGCTCCGGCTCCACGCGCTTTGAAGTGCCCCGATCGCTGTGGACCATCTCCCCAGAGCGAGAGGCGACCGGCGTGGACATGACCGGCGCACAGAGACGTGGCATCCGGCGCTCCCGTGACCACGACGGTGCGACGAGCTTCGCTCACACCGGGGGCACCGCGGACGACCAGAGATACGAGCGACATGTTCACGCCTCCCCGACTGGCAAGTCGTCGGTTGCTTCGCCGCCTCAATACCTCGCGTAGGCGCCTTCGTCGAAACTCGGGAGGTCGAGGCGGGAGGCCCAATCTGCTCCCGTGTTGACGGCGATGTCGGTCAACTCGGCGAACCTGGGTCGAACCACCGACTCGAGCAACCGTTGGCGCTGTTCGATGGGTGCGGTCACGTAATCACCCCACAGAGCCCGGCCCACCACGAAACCCGACGCACCGCCCTCGCAGGCGATACGAACCTGGTCGCGGAACGACTCGAAGGGACCGCCCCCCGAGAGGAGGGCCCATGGAACGGGACTGGCTTCGTTGAGCTCGGCGCATGCGTCGCGCCACGAGGAACGGTCGTCGTCGGTCGACGGGTCGGCAGGGAACTGGAGCTTCAGCACGTCCGGTCCCAACGATCCGAGCCGGCGTGCAGACTCCGACACGACCGTTCGGCGATCTGCTCCGTGCTGCGCATTACCGGGCGACGCGGGCCCATCCGCCTCATAGGAGACGGGTTCGAGGAAGAGCGGGATCTCGTATCGAGCGCATTCGGCGACCACCTCCTCGACCAGTCGCTCCTGGTCGGCGGCCGCCTCGCTGTCCGGCCGGTACAGCAGCAAGAGCTTGATGCCGGATGCGCCGACTCGCGCCGCCTTTTCGACGCTCCAGCCCTGGAGAACCGTGGTAACCCGCGCCTGCGGATCGCCCATGTAGCCCACAGCCTCCAATGCGCACAGGAACGCGGTATCGCCCCGCAATGCCCTGGCTGCCACCGCCTGGAACGCAGAGTATTCGGGGTCCAGGAGCACCGCAGACGCCAGATCACCCACACCCTCGACCAGATCGAGCTTCGTGTCCGTCATCGTGCGAGGTGTCACGCCGTCCGGGTTGTCTGGCATGAGCACGGCGCGCATCGTGTCGCGATGATCCACGGCGAGAATGTTAAAAACGCCGCCGGTGCTCGACACCTCGGTGAGTCGCCTCACCTTTCCCGCGGAGAGCATCACAAACCCCCGGCTTCACTGGCGAAAGCAAGTGTCTCTTCCTCCGATGGGAATGCCGCAGAGCAACTATGCCTGGTCACGACGATTGCGCCGCAGGCGTTGGCGAACCTTGCCGCCTCCCACCAGTCCCAGCCCAGAAGCCTGGAGCGGATCAGTCCGGCTGCGAACGAGTCGCCGGCGCCCACCGTGTTCACCACCTCGACGGTGAACCCTGGCACGTCGAGCCGGTCCTGCCCATCGAAGACTGTTGCGCCGCGCTCACCTCGTTTCACGACCGTAACTCGGGCCGCCGCGGCGCCGAGCCCCCTGATCACGTCGTCGAGATCTGTCCGGAGGGTCACCGGCAGGGTCCCATTTGGGGTGTGGTTCGGCAGGAGCGCTGCGGCGAATTCTTCCTCGGTCCCGATGGCGACATCGAAGTCGGGGAGAACCTCTCTGATGGCGGTTCCGAACGCCCGGGGATCGTCCCACTCGGTCGGTCGCAGATCGAGATCGAGGAACCTCTCGACGTTGGCATCGCGTCCGATTCTGAGCGCCGTCCGTGTCGCCTGGGCACGCGGGCCCCTGCTCAGTGCGTTGCCGGAGATCTGTAGAGCGCGAGCCGACGGGATAGGGGCCCGTCCGACATCGGTTTCGTCGAGGTAGATGTCGGCAGGGTCCTCTCGGTAGTACGACAGAGGGAAGGTCGATGGCGGCTGCACTCCGATCAGTGCCAGCGACGTCAGTTTCCCCGCCTTGCGCGCGACGAATTCGGTCTCAACGCCCTCGTCGCGCAGATACCGGATCACGAAGTCGCCAACCGCGTCGTCGCCGACGGCCGTCAACAACACCGCGGACATGCCGAGCCGGCTGACACCGATGGCAATGTTCGCCGGGCTTCCGCCGACCATCGTGTCGAAGCCGGTGATCTCTTCGAAGGGCGCTCCGATGTCCTGGGAGTAGAGGTCCATGCTGGCCCGGCCGACGGATACGAGATCGAAGCCGGAGAAACTCACGTCGGCGCCTCGGCCCGATCCGGGGCCGCGTTCATCCAATAGCCGACGCAGCTACGAGCGCACCGATGTACGAGCACGCTCTGGTCCCGATAACCCCCTTGCCCCTGAGTTTTGGTAGCGGCTTCCGGAGGCATTGCGTACTCAGAGCCCGACTCTCTGATGCTTCTTCTCCGCCTCCCACTGGGCCCGTGCCACCCTCACTTCTGCGCGATCGCTGACCTCGGGCACGCCGACCTCCCACCAGGCGCCACCCTCGGTCCAGGTGTACGCGTCGACGTCGATGACGATCGCATAACTGCGGTCGGCTGCCTTGGCGCGCTCCCATGCTGCGGGTAGATCCTCGAGCCGCTCTACCTTCTCCGCTCGGGCCCCCATCGACTGGGCATGTTTGACGAAGTCGACATGGAAGTAGCGCTCGTGGCGGGAGCTGCGCAGGAGGTTGTTGAACTCGGTTCCCCCGGTGTCCACCTGGAGACGGTTGATGACGGCGTAGCCGCCGTTGTCACAGATGATGAAGATCACTTTGTGTCCGGTCATCACCGTGCTGTAGATGTCCGAGTTCATCATCAGATACGAGCCGTCGCCGACCCACGCGATCACGTCGCCGTCTCCACGGGCCATCTTGGCTCCCCACGCCCCGGCGATCTCGTAGCCCATCGTGGAATAGCCATACTCGGTATCGAACGAGCCGACCGACTTCGATCGCCATCCCATGACCAGCTCACCCGGCAGCCCTCCGGCGGAAGAGAGGCAGTAATCGTCTGGGTCGCATAGGTCGTTCACCATCTGGATGACCTGCGCATAGGCCGGGGGGCCATCGCTCTGGACGGTTTTCCACGAATCCAGGTAGACATGCCACCGCGCGATGTGGCCTTGGGCGCTCTCGAGCCACGACTCGGGGGCCCGATAGTCGCCGAGGTGGGTGTCCAAGGCTTCGAGGGCCAACTTGGCGTCGCCGATCAGCGGTTGTGCGCGGTGCTTGTGCGCGTCCCACCGCGTGGTGTTGATCGCCACGAAGCGGACGTCGGGGTGCTTGAACACGGACCAAGACCCCGTGGTGAAGTCTTGAAGCCTGGTCCCGATCGCCAGCACGACATCAGCGTCACTGGCCACGGCGTTGGCGGCCTCCGACCCGGTGACCCCGATGGGCCCGGCATAGTTCGGATGGGAGCTGATCAGCGTCGCCTTACCCGCCACCGTCTCCACGACGGGGATTCCCCGGTCAGCAGCGAAGCTGGTGAGAGTGTCGACGGCGCCCGAATAGTGAACCCCACCTCCGGCGATGATCAGCGGCCGCTCCGCACCACCCAGCAACGTTGCAGCAGCCGCCACGTCGCGCGGATCGGGTCCCGGGCGTCGGATGTAGTGGAGGATCGGGTCGAAGAAGGCTGCCGGATAGTCATAGGCCTCAGCCTGGATGTCCTGGGGGAGTGCTATGAACGCCGGTCCCCTGGTGGCGGGGTCGAGCATCACTGCGAGCGCCTGGGGGAGGGATTGCACGATCTGCTCGGGGCGAGTGATGCGATCCCAGTAGCGACTCACCGGCCTGAAGGCGTCGGTGACAGTCACCGTCGGATCTTGGAACACCTCGATCTGTTGCAGGACCGGGTCGACGATGCGGTGCTGAAACGTGTCGCCGGAAAACAGGAGCAGCGGGATGCGGTTGGCGTTAGCCACGGCGGCTGCGGTGACCATGTTCGTTGATCCCGGGCCGATCGAGCTGGTTGCGATCATGATCTGCCGGCCGCGCATCGCCTTGCCGAACGCGGTGGCTGCCAGGGCCATCGATTGCTCATTCTGGCCGCGCCATGTCGGCAGCTCGTCCTGGACCGGCTCGAGTGCTTCGGCGAGGCTGGTGACGTTGCCGTGGCCGAAGATGCCGAAGACGCCGGCGAACACCGGAACCTCTGTGCCGTCGATGGACGTGCGCTGCGCCAGCAACCACTTGACGATGGCTTGCGCGGTGGTGAGTCGGATCGTGTCCATGGCTTGCTCAGCTCCTCGATTGCCTATCCCTGCATGGCCTGCTCGCTAGCCAGGCGACGTAGAAACTCGACGCTCACCTCGGCATCTGCTTTCGGTCCCGCTCCCGGCTCGGGATCGGCGCTGAGAGCAGTGTCCTGCTCGAGGACGTACCAGCCGGAGAATCCGGACTTCTCCAGTGTGCGAATGACGCCGGCAATGTCGATGTCGCCTGCCCCGAGCGGCACAAACATCCCGTCCATCACTGCCTGTCTGAATGGGACCTCGCCGGAGCGGACCCGGTCTGCCGCAGCCGGTTCGACGTCCTTGAGATGCACATGCGCCACACGATCGGGGGCGAGCTTGGCGATGGCGACCGGGTCGATGCCTCCGAGGTAGGCGTGCCCGGTGTCGAGGCAGAGCGCAACGTCGCTGCTGTCGAGGAGGCGTTCCAGATGGTGCATCCGCTCGATGGCCATGCCCCAATGCTGGTGGAGCGCAATGACCAGGCCCTGTGTGGCTGCGATTTCTTGAAGTCGGCGCAGATTCTGGTTGAAGATCACCCACTCCTCATCGGTCATCTCCACCGAGGTGTCGTAGCCGTCGTGGTGCGCCGATGGCCCGAGCACCAATGTACTGGACCCTGCGCGAGCGAGCTGGCGGGTTGCGCGCTCGACGTAGGCGAGTTCGTCGTCGATGCCATCGAGCCGATACAGCAGCGCCGGCACGAACCCACCGACGATGGCAAAGTCGTAGACGGAGAGAAAGTCGGTGAGCTCATCAGAGTCGGTCGGGAGGTAGCCATCGGGGCCGAGCTCGGTGGCGGAGAGCCCCACGTCGGACATCTCTCGCATGACGCGGTCACGGTCCATCAGGTATCCCCAGCCAGGAGAACCATCGACTCCCCATGTGATCGGAGCCCCGGCGATGCGATCTAGGAAGGTCACGTGGTCTCCTCCATCAGTGCTGTCCTTTTCTCTTCGAGTGGACGGCTGCATGCCTCTGGAATGCGGAGGTCCTCGAATGCATCGTGATGGTCGGAAGCGAACAGGCGAGATCCACGACTCTGAGATGGGGGACCGAGCTCCCCGGCTCGTGTACTTCGGCGACCGCTTCGGCTATCGACACCGTGTCGAGGGGAAGCCTCGCTAGGGTCGAGGGGTGGTGTGTGCCGATCCGTCCCGCTCCGATCAAGCCAACCTTCACCCGTCGTTCCTCTTTGAAGGCTGGTCAGCCTAGTGGAACGTTCCAGCTTCACCGTGAGTGGCGTTCCAGAGAAGCACTTGTCGGGCGGGCAACCCTCGTTCGATACGATGAGGTCGTATCGATGAAGCCGGAAGATCGCCGCCTATTCCACCGGGCAGGCTCCTTGGCCCTGGACAGCGCCTCTTGCGTCATCACGCCGGACACCGCCGGCTGGACCTACTCGGGGCTGACGATCCTGGACCTGAAGGCCGGCGAGTCGTATGTGGTGCCCACCGCAACCACGGAGGTTGCGGTGCTCCCACTCGCCGGGGGATGCAAGGTGGAGGTGGACCACAGATCGTTCGACCTCGCAGGGCGGGCCGGCGTCTTCGGCGAGGTGACCGACTGGGCCTATGTGCCGGTTGCGAGCGATGCCGTGGTGACGGCCACCAGCGACGCCCAGGTTGCGCTGTGCTCCGCCGAGGCAACTCGCCGAATCGAGCCCTATTACGTCCCGGCCGACGAGGTGTCCATCGAGGTGCGAGGGGGTGGGATGGGCACCAGACAGATCAACAACTTCCTGAGTGCCGATGTACACGACGCCGACAAGCTCATCTGTGTCGAGGTGCTCACGCCGCCGGGGAACTGGTCTTCGTACCCACCTCACAAACACGACGAGTGGAGCGATCACGAGGTGCCGCTCGAAGAGATCTACTACTTTCGGTTCGACCGGCCCGAGGGTTTGGGCCTCTTCAGCGTCTACACCGCAGACGGCGCGATCGACGCCACCGATCGGGTCGGCCACGGTGATGCCGTCTTGGTGCCCCGCGGATATCACGGGCCCTCTGCCCCAGCTCCCGGCTACGCGATGTACTTTCTCAACGTCATGGCTGGACCCTCGGAGAACCGAATCTGGAAGTTCACCGATGACCCCGCTCACGCATGGGCGCGAGCCATGCTCGATCAGCTCGACCCCGATCCCAGGCTCCCCATGTGAGTGAGGCTGGTCCTTGGGCAGGCAGGTCAATCGGCCGTGGTGCATGCCACCTTGGAGGCTGTCGACGGCGATATGTCGGCACCGGCGCGGAGGGGAGTGCCGCCCTTCCTGTGAGCCGAGACCGACGGCCTCTTCAAAACCCTTGGGCGATGGTCACGTCGATTTTGGCTGATTCGTATCCGGAGCGGTCGGGCTACGGTGGGTGGTACGTCCTCGAACAGGATCTGGTACTCGGGGAGAGCCCGCCGAAGGAGAGGGTCCGATTTTCACCGACTGACCCCGAGGATCTACAGTTGACCACGGGTTTGCTCCGCGCGTGCAAGATGAC
This sequence comes from Acidobacteriota bacterium, assembly GCA_022566415.1. Classification (GTDB taxonomy): domain Bacteria; phylum Actinomycetota; class Acidimicrobiia; order Spongiisociales; family UBA5794; genus JACZST01. The sequence goes on along the minus strand of JADFIY010000073.1, from coordinate 3,223 downwards.
GCGAGTTCGGAGCGAAATTGACCCGCCGCCGGTGGGTCAAGTGAAGAAAGGCGAGGAAGGTATGAAACGAAGCATTTTGGTAGCAATCCTGTTGGCCTTCGCTCTCGTCGTCGCGGCCTGTGGCAACGGTGACGATGCGACGAGCACGACGGGTGCTGGCGACGACGGAGGCACGACAACCACGGCTGACTCCGGTGATGGCGGTGCGGTCACGCAGCGGGACTTCCGCTTCGTGGTGGTCTCGCATGGACAGGCATCCGATCCCTTCTGGTCGGTTGCGGCCAACGGAGTGAGCGATGCGGGCGACGACATGGGTGTCACCGTTGAGTACCAGGCACCTGGCACGTTCGACATGGTCGAGATGAGCGCCATCATCGACGCGGCTGTGGCGTCACAACCCGACGGGCTGGTGGTGACGATCCCTGATGCCGATGCGCTTGGCGATGCGATCCGGGCGGCGGTTGCCGCCGGCATCCCGGTGATTTCCATGAACTCGGGCAGCGACGTATTCGCCGACTTGGGGATCCTGGTACACGTCGGTCAGACCGAATTCGAAGCCGGCCTGATTGCGGGTCAGCGCTTCGCGGCCGCAGGTGTCGGCAGCGCCATCTGCATAAACCAGGAAGTGGGCAACGTAGCGCTCGATCTCCGCTGCCAGGGCTTCGAGGAAGGTCTCGGGGTTGACGTTGCTGTGATCCCTGTCGACCTTGCCGATCCGACCGGTACCCAGGAGACGGTTTCCGGTGTGTTGCAGGCCAATCCTGTCGACGGCATCTTGACGCTGGGCCCGACCGGTGCCCAGCCGACCCTTGCCGCTCTCGAGGCTTCCGGGCTGCTGGGCGAGATCACGTTCGCGACGTTCGACATGTCGCCGGAGGTGCTCGAAGCCATCATCGCGGGCGACATGCTGTTCGCCATCGATCAGGCTCAGTACCTGCAGGGCTACCTGCCGATCGTGTTGCTGACCAAGTTCCTCGAGACCGGCGCGGTGCCGCTCGGCAGTGTCAACCGAGTGATCCTCACTGGTCCCCAGCTCGTGACCGCCGATGTTGCGGCTGACGTGATCAGCTTTTCCGAGCAGGGTCTGCGCTAGAGCAATCGTGTGGTTGGGCCCGCCAATGGGCGGGCCCAACCACACATCACACGCAACGACCGACGGAGGGAGACGACATGGTATCCGAAACCCAATCTCCGCCGAGCGCGGAACCACCGGAAGCAGACGAGCGGGTCAGGAAGGTCAGTCGCCTCACCCGCCTGTTGGCGCGTCCGGAGTTCGGTGCAGGGTTGGGAGCAGTCCTGGTCTGGGTGTTCTTTGCGATCATTGCCAACGACAACAATTTCGCGAGTTGGGCGACGTTTGCAGCGATTATGAATCGAGCCGCGCCGCTCGGGATACTGGCGGTGGCGGTGGCCCTGCTCATGATCGGAGGCGAGTTCGACCTCTCGATCGGTTCGATCCTGGGGTTTGCCGGCATGACCATCATGGTGCTGGTCACCCCGTCGGCCACCGGGGGGTTCGGCTGGGCGCTTTGGCCGGCGATACTCGCAGCGCTCGTCCTGGCCCTGGCGATTGGGGTCTTCAACGGCACTCTGGTGGTCGCCACCAAACTGCCGTCGTTCATCATCACGCTGGCCACCCTGTTCATCTTCCGAGGCCTGACGATCGCTCTGGCCCGGCTGTTCACCAATCGAACCCAGTTGGGAAACCTGGACGAAGTCTCCGGGTTTGCCCTGGCCGACACACTCTTTGCCAGTGAGATCAATATCTTCGGGACCAGCTTCAGGGTGTCGATCCTGTGGTGGTTTGGGATGGCCGCGGTGGCCACGTGGATCCTCCTTCGCACCCGTCAGGGCAATTGGATCTTCGGCACAGGTGGAGACACCAACGCTGCTCGCAACGTCGGGGTTCCGGTGAACCGGGTGAAGATCGCGCTCTTCATGGGAACGGCATTTGCTGCATTCCTGGTGGCCGTCATCCAGGCGGTTCAGTTCACCGGTGCGGACACCATCCGGGGCACTGGGCTCGAGTTCCAAGCGATCATCGCTGTGGTGGTGGGCGGAACGCTGCTCACCGGTGGCTACGGCTCGGCGATCGGAGCTTCTTTCGGGGCGCTGATCTTTGCCATGGTGCAACAGGGCATCATCATCACCGGGGTGGACGGCGATTGGTTCCAGGTGTTTGTGGGAGTCGTCCTCGTGATCGCAGTGATATTCAACAACTTCATACGGCTGAAGGCGGCACAACGATGAGCAACAACGGTACCGCCCTTCTGGAAATCAAGAACATCTCGAAGTACTTCGGCAGCGTCATCGCTCTTCAAGACGTGTCGGCCTTCGTACGCGCCGGCGAGGTCACCTGTCTGCTTGGGGACAATGGCGCCGGCAAGTCGACTCTCATCAAGGTGCTCTCTGGAGTCCACAAGGCAACGGAAGGCGAATACCTGTTCAATGGGGAGCGGCAAGACTTCGACTCGCCACGAGAGGCGCTCGAGTTGGGCATTGCCACCGTCTACCAGGATCTGGCGATGATCCCGCTCATGTCCGTGTGGAGGAACTTCTTCCTTGGATCGGAACCAACGAAAGGTTGGGGACCGTTCAAGTACTTCGACGCGAAGTTCGGCAAGGAGACCACCACGAGCGAGCTGGCAAAGATGGGCATCGACATCCGCGACCCGGAGCAGACGGTGGGGACCCTCTCCGGAGGCGAAAGACAGTCAGTGGCCATCGCTCGCGCGGTGTATTTCGGTGCCAAGGTGCTGATCCTCGACGAGCCCACTGCGGCACTCGGTGTGAAGCAGGCCGGAGTGGTGCTGAAGTACATCGTCCAGGCCAAGAACCGGGGTATTGGGGTGATCTTCATCACCCACAACCCTCAGCATGCCTATCCGGTCGGTGACCACTTCGTGATCCTCCGCCGTGGGCAGGTGTTCGGAGACTTCTCCAAAGAGGAGATCCCGCTCGAGCAGCTGGTGCAGATGATGGCGGGTGGTGCCGATCTCGAGGCGTTGAAACACGAACTGGAGGAGGCCTCCCAGCAAGGGGCAGCCGAGGCCGCGGGGCTGGCCGAAACGGCCGAAGCCATCGGATCGGATCTCCCCGAACTGGGCGAGACGCCCGGGGAGCAGGGAGAATCCTGAAGAGTCGACGGTCGGGCGCGGGTGCGTGTGCACCGGGGCAGCCCGAGCACAGCCGGCTTCGCCGCATTTCAGCCTGGCGAGCGAGA
>JADFIY010000072.1 GCA_022566415.1 Acidobacteriota bacterium | reverse complement strand
CGAAGAGGACGTTGGGTTGCCACGATCCGTCCTCGCTGTAGCGCGGCCATGTGCTGGTACATTCCCACTCCCCGTTCGTAGCACCTCCCGAGATCGGAGGGTCGGTGGGGAACGGCCAGCAGGCGAACCGTATCTGCCTCGCCGACGGACTGACGTAGTCGATCTGGATCCAGTTTACGCCGCTGATATCGTCCGTGATGGTGATGCGAGTCCTGAGGACGGCGTCGGCCGCACTCACCTCCAGGGTGGTCGCGGGTCCGAAGGCTCCCATGGATTCGTCGAACACCTCCACGGAGTGGAAAACGGGCCCTTGCACGTCATCGGGACTACCGTCAAACAAGCGTTGGAGGATGACGTACACACTGAACCCGTCGATCTCGCCGGAAACCGTCTGGTTCGATACGTCCACTACACCTGCGTCCACCTGGATATATTCGTCAGCGACGAGGCCACCAACCGAATAACGAAATTTAATGAGGACGGCGAATTCGTATCGAAATGGGGCGCGCAAGGTGACGGCGCGGGCCAGTTCGACCATGCCGGGCCCACCCTCGGCGTGTGGCTGGGTGATCGCCCAGCGAACCCCTTCGGACTCGGCGACCTTTGCGATCACTTCGTGCTCGGAGGCGTAATCCGTGGGAAAGGCGTTGATCGAAACCACCGGAACAACACCATGTCGCCGGACGATGCCGATATGGCGACGGAGGTTCGCCGCACCTTCGGCGACATCATCCGGGTTCTCCTCCAGCAGGCTCTCTGGCAAGGGAACCCCGGCATCGATCATGTGGTTGCCAGAGTGGTATTTCATCGACCGCACGGTGGTCACAACGACCGCCGCGTCCGGGGCGAGCCCTGAGGCGCGGCACTTGATGTTGAAGAACTTCTCAGCGCCGATGTCGGCACCAAACCCCGCTTCGGTGATCAGATAGTCACCGGAGCGAATCCCCACATAGTCGCCGACGATCGACGAGTTGCCGTGAGCGATGTTGGCAAAGGGGCCGGTGTGGACAACGGCTGGGGTTCCCTCGAGCGTTTGCAGCAGGTTGGGGGACAACGCGTCCTTCAGCAGCACGGCCGCCGACCCTGCAGCGTCGATGGCGTCTGCGGTCACCGGCTGCCGGTGCCGGTCATAGCCGACGAGGGTGCGACCCAGCCTCATGCGCAAGTCGTGAACGTCTGTGGCGAGGCCGAGGATGGCCATGATCTCGCTGGCGGCGGTGATGTCGAAGCCCGTTTCGCGGGGCACGCCGTTGATCTTGCCTCCGAGACCGGTAACGATGTTGCGCAGGGTCCGGTCGTTGACATCGAGCACACGCTTCCAGGTCACATCGTCGGGTCCGATCGATAGCTGGTTGCCCTGATAGATGTGGTTATCGACCAGGGCGGCGATGAGGTTGTTGGCCGCGGTGACGGCATGAAAGTCGCCGGTCAAGTGCAGGTTCATCTCCTCCATCGGCACCACCTGGGAGTGACCGCCGCCGGCGGCGCCACCCTTGATGCCGAACGTCGGCCCCAGCGAGGGCTGGCGCAGGGACACCACGGCCTGACGGTCGATGTACTTGAACCCCTGGGCAAGCCCGACCGCAGTCGTGGTCTTGCCTTCACCGAGGGGGGTCGGATTGGTGGCCGTTATCAGCACGTACTTGGCGCGCGGGGCTCCCATCGCGGCGATGGCGTCGAGCGAGATCTTGGCCATCTCCCTGCCCCGCAGCTCGACGTACTCGGAGGGAACTCCCATGTCGGCGGCGACCTCTTGGATCGGGCGCAGCTTGGCGTCGCGCGCGATCTCCAAATCGGTCGGCATCGGCTGGGTCACGCGCTAAGCCTCGAACCCTGTCGCCTCGCCGGTCTCAGCTTCGCTGCCCGTGGTGATCCCAAGCTCCGCCTTGAGCTCCTCGAGTTTGGCATCAGCAGCGGTCTGGTTGATAGCCCCCCGCAACTCGGCCTCTGCTCCCTGCGGCGTGGCCTCGTAGATCTCCGCTTTGGCCATTGCCTTGGCCTTGCGAAGCTCGATCTTCTCTTCGACCGAAGCCAGCGACGGCAGCTCGTCGTCCATCGTCGACGACATCGTCTGCACGGCATCGTTTACGGCCTCTTGCATCTTGGCCTGTTCCAACTTACCCATCAGCTCGATCTGCTTTGCCGAGAGCTCCTGAAGCCTGGTCGCGTTGGCCTGTACGGCCCGCTTTGCATCCTCGGCCTGCTGGATGGCGACCTCGTATTGGCTCGTCAGCGACGACAGGTTGCTCTCAGATGCCTGGAGCTTGAGCGCAAGGGCTTGTGCCGCGCTCGTCCACTTGTCCACGCCGGCGGTGTCGCCTTCTGCTCTAGATTCTTCCGCCTTCAGGATGGCCTGCTTGGCCATCTCGCGGGTCTCGCCGACGGTGTCGGCCTCCTTCTCGATCTTGGCTTCGAGCTGGGTCCGGTGCGCCACGATGTTGGCGGCCTGGTTGCGCAGGTCCTGGTTCTTCTTCTTCGCCTCGTCCATCGCCATTTGGATCTCGATTTCGGGTTTCATCGCTGAGTCCGAGGCCGAACGGAACCAGGCCTTGATGTACTCCCACCATTTCCGAAGCATCGGCGGGTCCTCTCTGTTGCCGTTCCGGAAAGTCTAGAGCACCAGTAAAGGCTGGTTCCTTGGGGTTTTGGCTACTTGCCGACTGCGGCACGCAGGAGGAACGCCAGGTTGGCGGGGCGCTCGGCTACCCGCCGAGTGAGGTAGGAGTACCAGGCGCTGCCGTAGGGGAGGTAGATCCGCAGGGGATACCCATCCTCGACGAGCCGTGCCTGCACGTCGCGGCGGACGCCGTACAGCATCTGAAATTCCCAGGGCGCCAAGCGGTTGGCACCAAGCTCCTTAGCGAGGTCAATCCGCGGCAGGTCGTGAGTTGCGATCGCGGGCAACACGCCGGGCTCTCCCATGAGACGCTTGCTCAGGTCGTCGAAGGCGGAGTCGACCCGCGCCCTGGATGGGTAAGCCACGTCTTCGGGCTCGGCATAGGCGCCTTTGCACAGACGAACATGGCCGCCAAGCGGGATGATTCGATCCAGATCGGGTTGAGTTCGGTACAGATAGGCTTGGACGGCGATCCCCAGGTTTCCGGCGACGGGCTGGACAGCCTCGTACACCGAGATAACCGACTCGGTGAAGGCCGACTCCTCCATGTCGACGGTGATGGTGGTACCGATGTCCAGAGCCCGCTCGGCGAGGTGGGCGAGTAAATCCGTTGCTAACGCCTCATCGAACCCGAGCCCGAGATGGGTCAACTTGACGGAGATGTTGGCATCGAGGCCATCGCTGCCGATGCGCTCCAGGCAGGCCAGATAGGCGTCACGCGCTTCGAATGCCGCCGTGGAGTCGCCGACGAGCTCGCCGAGAAAATCAAGCGACGCCTGAGCCCCATCGGCATTCAGCTCGGCGGCGACCGCAGCGGCCTCATCGAGGGTCTCACCGGCCACGAAGCGATGCGACAGCCTTTTACCCGCGGTTGTCTCCGTTAACAGCTTGCGCACCGGGGACCAGTCGGTCACCGCCAGGAGGCTCCTGCCGAGGAGGTTCAAGCGGGCAGGTCTCCACGCGCTTTGGCGCCGAGGTCACGGGATCGTTGCGCGGCGGAGTGGATGGCGTCCCCCATGAGGGCTCGGAATCCTCCCTCGTCTAGCACATGCATTGCTGCGGCTGTAGTGCCCCCGGGGGAGGTGACCTCGCCCCGAAGGCGGAACGCAGACTTCCCAGACTCGACAAGGAGCGTCCCCGCCCCGCGGACCGTCTGATGCACGAGCAGCTCGGCGGCATGATGAGGAAGCCCCTCGCGAATCGCCGCTTCTGTCATCGCCTCCGCAAGCAGGAACACGTAGGCGGGGCCGGTGCCAGACACCGCGGTGACCGCGTCCATCAGGTCTTCCGACAGTGCGATGGTCTCGCCCACGGCACCGAGAATCGCTGCCACCGTGGCCAGAGCCTGCTCGTCAACGTGTTCGCCCCCGACATACGCGGTCACCCCTTCGTCGACGGCCGCCGGCGTGTTGGGCATGGCACGCACGATCGGGACACCTTCGAGCTGCTCGGCGAAAACTGCGATCGGTACCCCGGCGGCCAGGCTGACGACGATCTGATCGGTGGTAATGACGTCGGCGACCTGTTCCAGCAAGGTGGGAACATCCTTTGGCTTGACCGAGATCACGACGACATCGCGACCGGCGGCGGCCGCGGCGGTGTCGAGCAAGGTGGTGATCCCGGTGCGCATCTCGGCCTCTTTGACACGCTCGGGTCGGCGCACCGCCAGGACGAGGTCGTCCGTCTGCCAACCGGCGCGTAGCAGGCCCGTGGCGAGTATCTCGCCCATCGCCCCGGCACCCAGGATCGCCACCGTCGGTCTCATTAACGCGATGTTAGAGCGGCCCTGCGAGCCCTGGGCTCCCAGGGCCGGAAGAAGACCCTGCCAGCCCACAGAACGGACCCATGGAACTTCGGTCGTCCTTGACGCACGATACGCATATGACTCGCGACGGCTGCGCGCTGGCTCTCGCCGCCCGCCAGGGCGGAGTAATCACGCTTCCTCAGGCTCTTGGGTGCGGTCTATCGATGAGCGCGATCAAGCACCGAGTCCGCAGAGGCGATTGGCAACGCCTCTTTCGATCGGTGTACCGACTCATCGACATGGTCGATCCAGAGAATCTGGTACGAGCCGCGATCGCTGCGCTCCCCAGCGCGATCGCATCCCACGAGACAGCTGCCGAGCTGCACGCGATTCCGTCTGTGCAACGTGGCATGGCTGTCGTGAGTGTCCACACGCGGTCTACTCATACGTTCCCTGGTGTGACCGTTCATCGGAACCACGACCTGTCTGCTTCCCACTCATGCCTAGTCGGCGGCATACCCGCAACAAGCCTTCCGCGCACCGTATTCGACATGGGTCAGATCGTCAGCGAAAAGCAGCTCAGGAGGATCGTTGACGACCTGATCGCTCAACGAAGAGTCACGGTCGAGGAACTTCGAATCATCAACGACGAGGTGGCGAAGCGGGGCAAGCCCGGTTCTACCTCGATGCGCAGCGTCCTCGCCGAGCGAGCAGAGGGCGCCGAGAAGACCGCCACCAGGCTCGAGCTCAAAGGCCTGGCGGTGCTCCGCGAAGCGGGCCTGCCCGAACCCGTCCTGGAGTATCCGATTCCGTGGAATACCACCAAGCGCTTTGACGCGGCGTATCCCGAAGCCCAAGTGGCGATCGAATGGGACTCACTGCGCTGGCACGGCCTCATTGACTCGTTCGAAAGAGACCGGCGCCGGGATCGGGCCGCTCTTCTCCATGGATGGAGCGTCCTTCGGTTCACCTGGAAAGACGTGACGGACCACCCTCTCGACGTAGTCACCACCGTACGAGCAGTTCTTCAGCCTCAGATCGTGTAGGCACTCGCGTCAGGACCAACCGTGGGCCGGGAGGGCCGCCTACCGGACCTAGGAGCCCAGGGTTCGCAGGGCCGCGCGGAAGGCGTCTGCAGTGTTCGCTCCGAACGCGACCAAGCGCACGTCGGTGAAGGATCCAGGATGCTCGCCGAGCCAGGCGGCGACCTCGGTTGCGATGACCAGGGTCGCCTCCTCAGGCGGATACCCGTAGATCCCAGCCGAGATCGCGGGAAGTGCCACCGAAGATGCCTCGAGGCCGAGAGCAGCATCGAGGGCCGCCGTCACCGCTCGACGAAGTTTGTCCTCGTTGTCACCGCCCGGAACAAACACCGGTCCGACGACATGGACAACGTGGCCCGCCGCCAGGTCCCCGGCGGACGTAACCGCGGCCACCCCGGGGCCGACCGGCCCGTTGGCGACGACCCAGTCGCGCGACTCCTCGTCGATGACCGGACCCCCAGCATGAGAGATGGAGGCGGCGACCCCTCCTCCGTGCTGGAGCTTGGCATTGGCGGCATTGACGATCACGTCAACGTCTTGTCCGGTGATGTCACCCTCGACGACGGTGACGATGGAATCGGATCCGGAGGTCACAGCTCGACGCTACCCGGAGTCGCCACAACACCCAGCAGCTGGCGGAGCTGTCCGGAGAAGCGGTAGGGGTCTGCGGTGGTGTGGAAGGCGGCGCTCCCCTGGGAAGACCCGTGGGGACTGTCAACCACCCGCATCACCTGACGGGCGACGGCCGGAGCGGGGTCGACGACCGTGGCGGTGCCGGCAGCTGCCGCAATGCGGTCCTTCACCAGCGAATAGTGAGTGCAGGCAAGCACCACGACATCGGCGCCCCTGCCGACGACGTCGCCGACGTACCGCTCGATGAGGTTGTCGGTCGCCGGGTCGCCGGCCTCGATGGCGGCGGCAAGACCCGGACATGGTTTGGTGATGACCTCGTGATCGGCGGCGTGCCGGTCGACGACCGAGGCGAACAGCTCACCTTGGAACGTCGCATCGGTGGCGAGCACACCGATCTTGCCGTTTCTGCTGAGCCCTGCCGCGAGCTTGATCGCCGGTTCCATCCCGACAAACGTCACCTCGGGAAACTGAGTGCGCAAATGGTGAAGAGCCGCCGCCGACGCCGAGTTGCACGCCACCACGATCGTCGTTGCCCCATGGTCGATCAGAAACCGGGTGACGGTCTCGGACCGCTTGCTGACCTCGGCGAGGCTGCGCTCTCCGTACATCCCGTAGCCTTGGTCGGCGACATAGATGACGTCGTGGCCGGGCAGCACCTGCCGGGTTTCCCGGTAGATGGAGAGCCCACCGACACCGGAATCGAACATGCCGATGGGGGCTTCGGTCACTCCCCGTACCGGTTGGAGTGGGTCAGCTCGCTGAGCGGCTTGCGCCCTCCTCGAATCCCCGGCGCCGCCTCATGCGCCGGATACCCCAGCGCTACTGCGAAGCGGCATCTGGCGCCATCGGGCAGACCAAGCACGACCGCGGCCTCATCCTCGCGATGGAGCGTCACCGGGCACGAAGCGACTCCGACACTGTCGGCAGCCAGCATGATGTTCTGGGCCACCCTCCCGGTGTCGAACTCATATCCGCCGGGCTCCTCGACGAGTGCGATGGTGACGGGTGCATCCCGCACCGGGCTCGTGTAGGTGCCACAGTCGGCGAGCCGGCGCCGCTGCTCCTCTTCGTCGACGACGACAAAGGCCCAGTTCTGTGCGTTCTTGCTCGATCCCGTCCAACGGGCGGCTTCGATGATCGCAGTCAGATCGGCGTCGTCCAGTGGTTCGTCGCGATAGGCGCGGAGGGCGCGCAGGGCGACGATGCCCCGGTAGCGGTCGTTGGATTCCACGCAGGGAAGGCTACCTCCGCACGCGAAGGAACCGGGCACCCGGCCCGGGTCTTTCTTACGATGCTGGCTCGACTAGGCGAGCACTCTGGCTTTCTGCGCGGCGAACTCATCGTCGGTGAGCACACCCCTGCTGTGCAGATCTGACAGCTTCTCGAGCTCCTCGGCGGTGCTGATCCCTGCCTGCTGCCGGTACATCGCGGGCTTCTGCCCTGGAGTCGGCTCCGGCCGGAAAATAATGTAGGCGAGGATGCCGATCAGGGGGAACCCGATGATTCCCACGGTCCACGCCGCCGTGATCCAGCCGTTCCACGCGTTGGTCCACAGGTCGGAAAATATGGTGATCAGCAGGTACAACCAGATGGCGAGCAGGAACGCGAAAAATATCCAGCCGATCACTTCCCAAAACACCGGTCACCTCCGTATCAGGGGGTCGAAAATACCGGGGAGACCTTACCCGGTCGGTTAGTGAAAACAGAACGTGCAGCGGTCAGAAAGCCTCGATGGGCATCTCCATCAGCGAGCCGTCTTCGCCTTCCGCCAAGGCCCGACGCAGCGCGGCCTCCGGGAGCATGTTGGCGGAAAACCACCTGGCCGATGCGATCTTTCCCTCATAGAAGGACCGATCGGGCTCGTCGGCCCCTTCGAGCGCGTCTATAGCGATGGCGGCGTGGCGGATCAGCAGCCAACCGATGATGACCTCGGCCAGCCCTTCGAGCAACGACGTCGTGTGCAACCCCGTCTTGTAGATCTCCTCGGGATCTGTCGTCGATGCCACCGCATGTTCGACCATGGCCCCGACCTGGCCCTGCATATCCTCGAGGGCCTTGCCGAGCAGCTCCCGCTCGGTGACCAGTTCCTCGTGCCCGCCCTTGACGGTCTCCAGGATCTCCTGGACGAGGAGGGTCAGCGTTGCTCCCTTGTCCCTTGCGATCTTCCTGAAGAACATGTCCAGACCCTGGATTCCCGTGGTGCCCTCGTACAGAGTGTCGATCTTGGCGTCCCTGATGTACTGCTCCAGCGGGTAGTCCCTGGTGAAACCGGACCCTCCGAACACCTGGAGGGCGTCTGCGAGCATCTCATACGCCTTCTCCGACGAATATCCCTTCACCATCGGGAGCAACAGGTCGTCCAATTGGGCCCAGCGCTCATCGTCGGGGTGGAGGTGCGATTGATCGAGCACCCAGGCGCTGTACATGAACAACGCTCGCAGGCCCTCGGCGTACGCCTTCTGGTCCATCAGCATGCGACGCACGTCCGGATGGTCGATGATCGGGACCCTCGGTGCATTCTTGTCCCCGGCCTGCGTCAGGTCGGCGGATTGGATGCGTTCCTTGGCGTACTCCAGAGCGTTGAGGTAGCCCGTCGACAGGGTGGCCGCAGACTTGACGCCGATCGACATCCTGGCGTCTTCGATGATGAGGAACATCTGTCTGATGCCCTCATGGACATTGCCGACGAGGTACCCGATAGCCGGCTCGTCGATCCCGAAACTCAGCTCGCAGGTAGTCGAGCCACGGATGCCCATCTTGTCCTCGAGGTTTGTCGCATACACCCCATTGCGCGCCCCCATCGAACCGTCCTCGTTGACCAGGTATTTGGGGACGATGAACATCGACAGGCCCTTGGTCCCCGGCGGTCCACCCTCGCGTCGAGCCAGTACCAAATGGACGATGTTGTCGAAGTAGTCGTTTTCTCCCGACGTGATGAATCGCTTCACGCCCTCGATGTGCCACACGTCGCCTTCCACGTGGACCGCCTTGGTGACGCCGGCACCAACGTCGGAGCCGGCGTCGGGCTCGGTGAGCACCATCGACGAGCCCCAGTTGTTGTCGATCATCGGTTGGGCAAAGCGGGCCGCCTGCTCCGGTGTCCCTTCGTGGGCGATCACGCTCGCCAATCGTGCACCGCCCGCATAGAGGTAGACCGAGGCGTTGGCACCGGCAAACAGCTCGGCGAGTGCCCATCGCAGCAGCTGGGGGGCCCCGTGGCCACCGAGCGACTTGGGTACCGCGAGCAGATGCCAGCCACCGTCATGGAGCGCCGCCAGGCTGGTCTTCACCGACTCGGGAAGCTTGACCTCACCGTCGACGAGCTCGAGCTTGATCCGGTCGGCGTCGACGAAGCTTGCCGCGAAGTCCTCTCGCGCCAGGCGATCGACCTCGCGCAGAATATCCTCGGTGGTGTCGCGGTCGAAGTCCTCGAACGGTTCCTTACCGAAATAGTCGTCATATGGGTAGACCTCGAAGAGGTTGAACTCGAGATCTCTGAGGTTGCTCTTGTAATGACTCATGACCTGCCCTTTGTCGGGTAACCCTTTATCGGTATAGAACAACACACGGCCAACCGATATTTTGAGCATACACTCCATTTTGGAACGTATGCTCAAGGTTAGTTGCGGCGGGAGAAGCTGCGGCGGGAGAAGCATGGCCAGATACCAGACCGGGATTCGCACCGAAGCGGCGATCGTCGACGCGACTCGTGCGCTGCTCGCCGATGTCGGTGTGGAGGGGACGACGGTCAAGGCAATCTGCGATCGAGCCGAGGTCCAGGCCGGCTCGTTCTACAACGTATTCTCCTCAAAGGAGCAGGTGTTGATCCAAGTGGCGCGGGAGGCCATCCAGGCCGTCGGCCCGGACCCGTCCCTGGCGGCTACGGAAACTCTCGACGAACTGGTCGGCGCCTATATCTCATTCGTCGTCGACAAATCCCCGCTGGCCAGGGTGTATCTGCAAGTGGGCGCATCGTCCACTACCGACAGCTCGGTGGCACGGCGCTATCTGCGCCACCACGTGCAGCGAGCGGGACGCTTCGCCGACGCCATGCGGCGGGCCGATCCGCACCTGACCGTTGAGGACGCCGCCGTGGAAGCCGAGGTACTGCTGGGGGCACTAGACGGGCTGGCCTTCCGATGGCTGCTCGACGACATGTTCGAGTTCGCCAAGCACGCGAGGATCGCGGCTGAGCGGTATGGATGAGTTGCCAACCGCCGGCACATAGATCGTCGCCTCGCCGAGGTGTGCCGATACGCGGGTAGCGATATCGGCGACGTAGATGGTCCCCCATCCGACCACGAAGTGGCCGTCGACCCTGGTCAGCCGGTATGGCTGGTCACCGGCGCGCTGGCCCTCAATGACGCTTCTCGATCCGACACGGCCATCTAGGTCGACGGCGAATACACCATCGATGCCGTCGTCGAAGATCAACACGACCCCGACCGGCTCACCGAAGACCGGTTCTGCCTCCAGCGTCGTGGATGTTGAGGGCACAGGAGGTGCCTCGCCGAGTGCGATATCGAAGATCGCCACCATCCTGTCGACGAACCCACCGGGACCGTCGGCGTCGACCTCGAGGCAGGGGTCAGCAGAACAACTGCAACCAGAGCCCCCGCAGGCATCGAGGCATACGGCCATCTCGTGCGAACGAGGCTGGCGACCGCCAGGGAGAGGACGACGGACGTGGTGAGATTCACGGTCGCCTCCAGAGAAGCGCCGCGACCACGGCCAGCCCTGCCAACTCCAGCCCCAGCCCGACGACACCGATGGTGATACCGACGGCGCCGTTGTCGAGGAGCGTGCCGAGTCGGCCGGTGAGCAGGAGAACCACCGCAAAGAGCAGCGGACCACCCCCGACGACGACGGCTGAGAGTTTCGCTTGAGCTGTCAGCGTTCGCCGCTCTCGCTCAAGATCCGCCGTGAACGAGGCGCGCGCCGCAAGCGCCTCGAAGGTCGCTGCCGACTGCGCCCCTGTCTGAGCGGTGATCCCGATCGCACCCAAGGCAACCGGGCCCCTGGTGGGCAGAGCGGTCGCGATCTCCTTCGCCAACCCCTCCATCGGCAGCCCACCCTCGGCCATGCGCACAGCACGGGCGAGATCGACGTCTGGCACGCGCGCCGCCGCGTCAGGGAGGGCTCGCCGCAGAGACGCCCCCGCCCGCAGCTCGGCGGTGAACGCGGTGAGGAACACCGCTTCGGTCGCTGCGGAGACCCGGCCCTCCCTCCTCCTCTGCACCGCGGCGATCACACCCCACACGAATCCGGCGACGACGACCAG
>JADFIY010000254.1 GCA_022566415.1 Acidobacteriota bacterium | reverse complement strand
CACGGTCAGTTCTTGATGATCATAGAAACGATCGACGAAAGGACGCTGATCATGAGTGCGCCGAGGATTGTCGCGGTCCACCCTGTACTGGTAACGCCGAGGCTGAGCTGCCCAGCAGCCCAGATCACGAGGGCGACAACGCCGACGTTGACGACCAATGTCGCGAGTCCGAGCGTCAGGATACGGGCGGGAAGCGCGAGGAGCTTGAGGACCGGTCGGATGAACGCGTTGGCGAACGCGAGAAGCGCGACAACGAGCACGAGGGCGATCCAGTCACCCCCGAACGTGAGGCCGTCGATGACCTGGAAGGTGAGCCAGACGACGAACGCCATTGCTGCTGCTCGGAGAAGGAGTTTCATGTTCGAGACCCTAGCGTGATTCGCAATCCGACCCTTCCCATCACGAGTCGTTTGGTTGACTCTGTATGCAAGGAGGTATCGCGTGCCGCGTCCAGACAAGCAGATCAGTCACGGGAAGTTGGATGATCCGGTCTCACCGTCACGCTCGCACTCGTGGAGTAAGTACGGTGAACCGGTGATGACCGACGAGCAGCATGACACGTCGAGCGTTCTCGAGGTCCGGGTTGACGATGTGACGATCATCGACGTGGATGACTTCCAGTTCACCCGCTTCCTCCCCGACTCCTACGGCGGCGCTAAGATCACCGGCAATGGCATCGACCAAGATGTCCTCCGTAAGGCAGGGATCGAGGCGGCGGACGCCTTCGTCGCCGTCACCGCCGGCGATAACCGCAACGTCATGGCGGCCCAGATCGCCAAGCACATCTTCGGCGTCGAGCGGGTCGTCTGCCGTTTCTCCGATCCGATCCGTGAGCAGATGTACAGCGAGCTGGGACTGCGCACCCTCTCGCCCACGAAGATAATCGCCGGCCTTTTGCAGGACTTGCTTGAGGCGGACGACGGCGACAAGGCCAGCTTGGCCGTAGCGGAAAGCTAAGGGTACATGTACATCGTCATCGTCGGCGGCGGCAAGGTCGGGTTCTACTTGGCGAAGGAGCTGGTGGAAGCCAACCACGAGGTGCTCGTGATCGAGCGGAACCCGGCGAAGGTCGCCGAGATCACGGAGGCCTTGGGCGAGATTACCATGCGCGGCGACGGCTGCGAGGCCACCGTGCAGGAGAAGGCGGGCGCCGCCCGGGCGGACCTGCTGCTGGCCGTAACCGGCGGTGATGAGGACAACCTCGTCGCCTGCCAAGTTGCCACCCACATGTTCAACGTCGCCCGCACCGTCGCGCGCATCAATAACCCGAAAAACGAAGGGATCTTCCGTGAGCTCGGGATCGGCCTGCCCGTCAGCGCTACCGGGGCGATCATGTCGCACATCGAGCAAGAGCTTCCCAGCCATCCCCTCATCTCGTTGCTCACCCTCCGCCATGGGTTCGAGGTCGTGGAGGTGAAGATACCGGGCGAGGCGGCGATCGTGGGCAAGGCCATACGCGATATTGACCTGCCCGACCAATCGCTCGTCTGGGGCATCGTCGATGCCGATGGCAATCCCAAGCCGGCCACAGCCGATACCGTCATCCGCGCCGGAGACGAGGTCGTCGCGGTGACCCTGCAAGAGAGCGAGGAAGCGCTCCGCGGCGCGCTCACCGGGCCGCCTCCCAACCGCAGCTTCTAGTTCCAGGACCCGCCATGCCCACCAGGGATATCCCGGCACCAACGGCGAGCAGGCGCCTCTGCGCCTTGTCTGAGTGGCCATGACCCGCCTGGCCTACCTGGGACCGCCCGGCACCAACAGCGAGGAAGCCGCCATCCGCTACCGCGGCGATGCCGAGCTGGTGCCGTTCCCCACCGAGGCCGCCGTCGCCGCCGCAGTCGAGGCGGGCCGCGCCGACGAGGGCGTCCTCGCCATCGAGAACAGCATCGACGGCTCCGTCGCCCGAACGCTCGATGCCCTCATCCACGACACCAAGCTCTCGATCCGAAACGAACTCGTGCTGCCGATCGAACACTGCCTTGTTGTCGCTCCGGACCCCGCTACGAACGAGGTCTCGGTCGTGTACTCCCATCCACAAGCGCTCGGCCAGTGCAGCAAGTTCATCGAACGCACCTATCCGAACGCCAGGCACGAGGCCGCCATCTCTACCGCCGCCGCCGTCGAGGTCATGCTCACCGTGGCCGGCGCGGCCGCCATCAGCACCGCCCGCGCTGCCGAACTCTATGGCGGGCACGTGCTCCACCGCGGCATCCAGGACAACCCGAACAACAAGACGCGCTTCGCCATCGTTGGCCCCTCTGACAGCCCACCGACCGGCCGCGACAAGACATCGATCGCCTTCGCCGTCGCTCACGATCGGCCGGGCACCCTCGTCGAAGTGCTCCACCAGTTCTCGGATCGTGCGATCAACCTCACCAAGATCGAGTCGCGGCCTTCGCGTGAGGAGTTGGGCGTCTACATCTTCCTGATCG
>JADFIY010000253.1 GCA_022566415.1 Acidobacteriota bacterium | reverse complement strand
GGGAGGAGATCTCGCGGGGTTTAGCGGCGGACGAGTCGCTGCGGGGTATCGCGCGGCGGTTGGGGCGAGCGGCGTCGACGGTGTCGCGGGAAGTAGCGGGCAACGGCGGCCGCCGGAAGTATCGAGCTGCGGTGGCGCATCGAGCGTCGCGGCATCGAGCCCAGCGTCCAAAGCCGGCCAAGCTCGCCACCCATCAGCGGCTCCAGGACGTTGTCGAGGAGAAACTCGAGTTGTGGTGGTCTCCTCGTCAGATCTCACGGTGGCTGTGTGACGCATACCCTTTAGATGAGGAGATGCAGGTGAGCCACGAAACCATCTAGTCGTTGTTCATACAGGGCAAAGGGGCGTTGCGGAAAGAGTTGTGGCGCTGTCTGCGCACCGGGAGAGCCACCCGAAGGCCCCAGGGACGCCCGGCGTCGACCAAGGGTCAGATCCGCGACATGGTCATGATCTCAGAGCGGCCCGCTGCGGTGGAAGATCGGGCGGTACCGCGGCATTGGGAAGGTGACCTGTTGATGAGGAGACGCCAAACCGCGATCGGGACCCTGGTGGAACGCTGGTCCCGCTATGTGATGCTCTTTGCCCTCCCCGACGGCAACACCGCCGAAGCCGTCCGAGTAGCGCTCTCTGCGACCGTGCAGCGTCTCCCGGAACACCTGTGGCAGTCGTTGACCTGGGATCAGGGCAAAGAGATGGCCCAACACACCCAGTTCACCGTCGACACCGGAATCCAGGTTTACTTCTGTGACCCGAACTCGCCGTGGCAACGGGGCACCAACGAGAACACCAACGGGCTCCTGCGTCAGTACTTCCCCAAAGGCACCGACATGTCTCAGCTCACCCAACACGACCTCGACCAGGCCGCCTACTCACTGAACACCCGACCTCGACAAACCCTCAACTGGATGACACCATCAGACAAGCTCGCCGAAGCGTTGCGATGACCACCTGAAATCACAGCCGTTATGCGCTAGCCGGGTGCTGGTCTTGTTGTGCCCATCGCACGGATGTGTGTCCTCGATTTCCGGTACGGCGACAACACCAGGTTCAATGCAGGCGAGACGCCTGGTTCAGGCACCCCAGAAGGCGAGGAGACCTCATGAGCGACGATGCAGCGGATCAAGGAGTAGCTGGAGTTGGCTTGCTGATAGCGGCCTATACCGACGAGAAGGGCGCAGACGGAGCGTTGGATGCGTTGAAGCAGGCCAAGCACGCTGGTGGGTTCGCCTATGACGATGCGGCCGTTATCCGCCGCGACGCCGACGGGAAGGTACACATCACCGAAACCGGTGATATGAGCACCGGGAAGGGCGCCGGGATCGGTGCCTTGATCGGCGGCGTGTTTGGTTTGCTTGGCGGTCCCGCCGGCGTGGCCATCGGCGCCGGGGCAGGTGCCGCGATTGGTGGTATCGCTGCGCACTCCGATGCGGGTTTCAACAACGAGACCTTGGAAAGGATCGGCGGCGCCCTGCCCGCCGGCACCTCGGCATTAGGGGTCACCACCAGCAAGTATTTCGTCGAATCGGTGCGGGAAGCGGCCACCGACGAAGAGACCCTGACCCTGGCCCAAGACATCGCCGATGAAATCAGCGGCAACCTGAACGCCGGCCAGGATCTACTCATGGCGCTCGTGATCACCGAAGAGGGCGTGGCCGCCACCAAGGTGGTCGCTGGCCCGGATGCGGTCGCAATATTCGGCATCGCGGCCACCGAAGAAGGGGTTGTTGCCGGCGCGGTCGTGGCGACCGACGAAGGCGTGGCGGCGGTGGAAGCTGTCGCAGTGCCCGTCGCGGACGACTCGGATACCACTGGAGGGTCCGAATCCAGCGACGAGGACGACCAGAGCTGATTACCTGAACCAACCCCCGTACACCACATAACCGGCAATATGGACGGCCCGCGGGACGGCGGCCGAGCCCATCACTGTTGGGTCGGTTTCAAAGGGAGGGAACCCCATGGCAGACGACTTGAAAGCACAGCCAGACGACGTTGTCGACCTGGCCGACCTCGCTGCGCTGAAGGAAGAGAATGAGGCGCTCCGGGCGCAACTGGAACGCCAGCCGATGTGGAGGAGGGTGCTTGCCGGCGTCCTTGCCGTGCTGGCCGTCCTCGCATTGGTCGTTGCAGCCGATGCGTTGTGGCTGAAGACGACCCTCGAGGATGAGGATCAGTTTGTGGCGACCTTCGAAGGGCTTCCCCGGCACGATGCCGTGGCCGAGGCCGTCTCGATACGGGTCGCCAGCGGCATCGTTGAGACACAAGAGGTGCAAGCGTTCGTCGCCGACCGTCTGCCCGATCAGCTGAGCGTTCTGGCCGCCCCACTTACCGATTCGATCGAACAGCTGATTGCCCGAGTGGCCAACGAGGTCATCCAGTCCGATGCCGTCACCACCGCGTGGACGGTGGCTCCGCGTGGCACCCACAGGGCGGTGAGCGCC
>JADFIY010000252.1 GCA_022566415.1 Acidobacteriota bacterium | reverse complement strand
GGTGATCACCCAGCGGATGACCTTTGGCCGTACCGGCTCCTTCGGCCTGACCTGCGCCTCGGCTTCGATCTTCAGATCGGGGACGGTCATAGGAGCTTCCGTCTGGCGTAGATCGACACCGCTTCGATGATGAGCACGCTGACGAAGATGACGATCACGATCGCCATCACCTGGTCCCATTGGAAGAAGCTGCGCCGCTCGTCGAGCAGCCGACCGATGCCACCGGCGCCGACGAATCCGATGATGACCGATGCCCGGATGTTGAGCTCGAAGAGATAGAAGGAATAGGCCACGTAGTTGGGGCTGACTTGTGGGAAGGCGGTGTACTGGATCACCTGGGAATGCCTGGCACCGGAGGCCTTGCCCGCCTCCAACGGGCCGACGTCGATGGCGTCCACCGTCTCGGAAAACAGCTTGGACATGATCGCCAGCGAGAACATGGTCATGGCCAAGGCGCCGGCAAACGGGCTGCCGAAGCCGACGGCGGTTGCGAAGAACACCGCCCAGATGAGATCGGGAATGGTGCGCATCAAGTTCATGAAGCCCTTGGAGACCCCGTACACCCATCGGTTGTGGGCCGTCGCCCGCGAAGCCATGAAGGCCAGGGGCAGGGCGAGCAACGAGCCGACCGTGGCGCCGACGATCGCAATCTGGATGGTCTCGATGAACGGCTCGATGATGTTGTTGGTCGGGGGCTGTCCCAGGCTCTTCGGCCAGGTCCACACCGGGGGCCAGAAGCGGGTGGCGAACTCTCCGATCGGCCCCAGCTGGGAAAGGAGGTCGGCCATCGAGAACCCGATCTCGTTGTAGGCGAGCACCGTCAGAACGAAGACCACCGATACACCGCTCAGTGCAGGCAGCTTGGCCCACAACGACAGAGCGACGGCGAGGCCGAAGGCGGCGGTTACGACGGCGATGGCGACGAAGAGCCGGGTGGTCAGCTCCTCGAGTTCCCCGGCATCGATCCGGCGCGAGTTCAGTACGGTGACGAACCCCATGGCGCCTGCGGTCAGCATCGTGAGAGTGGCACCGCCGCTCCAGACCAGCCCCTGGGCGAGGGCCGCGCCCGGCCTGAGGCCTTGGCGGTTCCTGACCACGACGATGCCGACGCCGAGCCCGAAGAGGGCCCAGCCGAGTGAGGCGAGCAGCGCCAGCCTGAGGTCGATCACGCTGGTCCGACCGAAGACGACCGTCGAGAAGTAGCCGATCCCGATCACCCCGCCGATGGCGAGGATCACGGCATCGAGGACGGATCTGGTGATGCCCTGCCAGGCGAAGATGGCAAAGACGATGGCGGCGAGTGCCAGGCCCCAGATCGGTCCCATGGCCTGACCCATGGATCCGAGGATCCCTGTGGCACCGGCAGCAATGACGCCCCCCAGGAGAGGAAGGACATAGTGGATGGACTTTGGTGGCTCGACCGGTCTGACCTCCTCGGCGACCGCGGTCACGCCTCTGCGCCTTCGAGCAAATCGTCCGGGGTGATGGCTCGGCCGTAGATCTGCCGGAACACGGCATCGTCGACGTCGGCAATGTCGCCGTCGAAGACGACCGCGCCGTCGTTGAGCCCGATGAGGCGCTTTCCGTATTGACGGGCCAGGTCGAGGAAGTGCAAGTTGATCACCGTGGTGATTCCGAGCTCACGGTTGATGCGTTGCAGGTCGCGCATCACGATGTGTGAGGTGACGGGGTCGAGGGAGGCCACCGGTTCGTCGGCGAGGATGATGTCGGGTTCCTGGGCGAGCGCCCTGGCGATGCCGACTCGCTGCTGCTGTCCGCCGGACAGGTCAGATGCCCTGACAAACGCCTTCTCCACGATCCCGACCCGTTCCAGCGATTGGAAGCCGATCTCCTTTTCCTGCGCTGGCCACATGCCGAGCAGGCTTCGCCAGCGTGGGACGTGGGTCAGCCGGCCGACCAACACGTTGGTGAGCACGCGGGACCGGTTCACCAGATTGAAGGTTTGGAAGATCATCCCGACCTTGGAGCGGATTTCCCTGAGCTCGGACCGGGATGCTCCTACCACTTCCATGCCGTCGGTCACGACCGAGCCCGAAACCGGCACCAGACCGTTCACGCAGCGCAACAACGTCGACTTGCCAGCACCCGACAGCCCGACGATGACGACGAACTCACCAGCTTCGATCTCGAGGTTGATGTTCTTGAGCGCGATCAGCCCGCCGGGGTAGGTCACCGACGTGTCGGTGAACTCGATTATCGGCATGGTGTCACTGTAGGCAAAGGGGGCCGGTGCCGGAACCGGCCCCCTTTTCCATCGCCTGTTAGCCCTCGGTCACTCCGAGCTTCTCGGCGGCTTCACGCACCACGTCGAAGTCGGAGTCGATCGCCACCTGGACGTCGGTCCAGCCGTAGATCTCGTCGAAGATCGCCTCGCCCTCATCGGTGGCGAGGAACGCCTTCGGCAGATCGAAGATCGCCTGC
>JADFIY010000251.1 GCA_022566415.1 Acidobacteriota bacterium | reverse complement strand
CCCGGTATCGACCGCTGGCGGTCACCTCGAGGCTGGACGGCGAGCGGTCAAGACGAATCATGCCGGTAGCCCCGCAGGACTCGAACGGAAGGCTGTCTGGTCGGCGGCGGCCCACATCCGATCTGGATCGGGCCGAGCGACGACAGGGCATACCACGATCGCAGCCATCGTCACCTCAGTGTCCGTTCGCCATTGCTCTTTCTGAGACCACTGGCGCCTGGAGCACCCATCAGCATGGCTCGCTCAACCAGCGCCTCGCCTCGGTCGAGGCGCAGAGCGAGGTAGCTCACCGCCTTCCCTCGATCGTGTGGACCGGTCAGATGGTCAATGAGCGCACCGCCGGAGCGGATCGCTCGGACGACGGCTTCGGGCTCTTCGAGGTTGTGTCGGGCCACCAGCTCGTCAATCAGGTAGTCAACGAGTGGTTTTGCGCCAGCGACGAGCTGACGCAGCCAAGCTTCCTGCCCGCCGGCGACGAGGCCCGCGGGATCGTCGCCGGCCGGAAGCCCTGCGACTCGGAGGTCGATCGCCTGGATCGTGTCCCTGGGGAGCTGTGCAACTCGGTGGGCGGCGAGACTGCCTGCGTCGTCGCCGTCGAAGGCGAGGATGATGATCGACGCGACCGGTCTCAACGAAGCCAGTTGCTCCCGGGTTAAAGCCGTGCCCCCGGTCGCGACCGCGTTGTGGATTCCGACTTGGTGGGCGGCGATCGCGTCGGTGTAACCCTCGACGATGACCGCGCGGCGATTCTCGGCGATCGCTGGTACTGCAAGGTGCAGGCCGTAGAGCAGGGTCCGCTTCACATACAGCGTCGTCTCAGGGGTGTTGAGGTACTTGGGCCCATCTCCAACAACCAGGCGCCCGGCGAAACCTCGCGGCGATCCGCCCGCGTCGAAGACGGGAAAGATGATCCGGCCCCGCATCCGGTCATAGAGCTGTCCGGTCCGGGAGAGGCCGGCGATCCCGGACTCGAGGATGACATCGTCGGGGAAGCTGGCATCCTGAAGCGCCCTGACAAGCCGGTCCCAAGAAGCCGGTGCATAGCCAACGCGCCACCGGTCGATCGTGTCGGCGTCGAAGCCTCGCTGATGGAGATACGCACGCCCCTCGGCGCCGGCAGGCTCCTGCAGCTGCGTCTGGTAGATAGAAGTGGCGAGACAGAGCGCCTGCTCGGCTTGCGAGCCGCGGCCCGAGGACGAGGGAATGTCGACAGAAGCCGCCGAGCTCGACATGTGCGACGCACCTTGCTCGGCGAGGCTGATTGTCACGCCGTTCGATCCGGCCGGTTCGAGGTCCTTGGCAAGCCGCAGGCGCCTGGCGGCTTCGAGCGCGTCGAGGACTCCGTGCGCGCAGCGCATCACCCGGTCGGCGGTGCTCGCCACCTTGTCGATATCGCCGCCGGACCATCCAGCCACGTAGGGGAGGCTGTAGCCGGTGCTGTCCACGCCGAGGGAGGCGCACACCATGAAGGCGACCGACTCGGCTTCGACCTCGACGACGCCCCGGCAGTTGGGACGTCCCTGCGTTGTCGGTTCGTGGAGCCTGATGTGGGCAAGCTCGTGAACTGCGGTCTTGAAACGCTGCGCCCCTGGCAGGCTTGCGCGGACCACGACCTGGCGGGTCTCGTAGTCGGTTAACCCGTTCGCCTCGCCGAGTCGGTCTGACTCTGTCACCTGAAGTGAGAACCCGGCGTCCGCAATGAGTGAAGTGACCACTCCCCACTCGGTGGGCAGGTCCCCCTCGACGAGGGCAGGGCGGATCTCGGGGAGTGGTTCGCCGTCGGTCTGGGAGATGTCGAAAACGTGAACCGCCTTGAACCCGAACAGCCGGCGTTCCTCCTCCCCTTCCTCGGTGTCGACCTTGCGGGTAAGCGGTGCCAGGATGGCCAGCCCGCGTTCGCCCCGCCGGACATGACGGTTCAGCTTCTGCCACGCCCGGTAGCCGGCGACGCGGGTCGGTGTGAACCCCCGCGCCATTGACTGGCTCCAGATGAGCTGCGTGTTGGCGAACGAATAGGCGTGGAAGCGGGCGGCGACGGTGAGAGCCCGCTGCCAGTCCTCGGACGTCACCAGCGTTTGGAGCGCGTCCTTCAGCTGCTCGTGCAGGCGCTCAACCGTGTCCCGGGTGCTCGTCGTTCCTGCGGAATCGGGTGGCATTACCGCCCGACTCTGCGCCCTGAGCATGTCGGATGGGTTACAGATAGCTGTCAGATAGCTGTCAACGCGGTTCCTTTGCGGTTGTAAGCCATCTGTAACTCCCCCGACATGCTTCTCGTCCACGATGGAGCGCATCGCAATCAGCGGGAGGCCCCCGATGCGCAACCCAAGGAACCTCCGATCGGACTGCCCGAGCTGTGCCACGAGCGGGTCCGGGAGCGATCAGTTCTGCGTCGCCTGTCGCGACGCCTTCCGATGGGTAGTGAAGCCGGAAGCGCATCGCGAGAATCG
>JADFIY010000250.1 GCA_022566415.1 Acidobacteriota bacterium | reverse complement strand
GCCATCGAGATCACCGAGTTGAGCCGTGGCGCCGCCGAACGAATCGCCGAAGTCCAATGTGCCGGTGAAGCTGCCCACGGTGTCGCTGATCTTCTGGTGGGCTTTGACCGTGCCGTCGGTGTTGAGGAACAGTATCCACACCGCGCCATGAGCGCTCCCCCCGTCGTCATCGCGTTCTGCCCCGACGGCCAGATCGCCAATGCCATCGCCGTCGAGATCACCCAGCGCGGCCACCCCGGTGCCGAAGTTGTCGTTCTCATCCAAGATGCCGGTGAAGCCACCCTCGGTGTCACTGACCTTCTGATGTGTCAGGACGGTGCCCGGTTGGGCGTGGGCGTGTTGCCCACTCATCACGGCCACCGCGAGAATTGCAACGCCCAACACACCGGACTTTAGTCCCATGAGCTTCATCGCCCGTCCCCTTTGTCGTTAGAGCCCACCCCCAAGCCGTGGCCGATCCGGGGTCCCGTCCGGATGAGCGGCTTGGGCTGGTCCCAGTGTACCAGCCGAGGCCGCGGCGACGAAGGAAAACCCGGCATGCCGCTGCCAAACCGCAGTTTCTCAGGGCTGCCCGCCATGAGCGGGTAGGCTGCCGGCATGAACGAACACACGAATCAAGAGCGGCCCAGTTTGCTGCGGTGAGTTGCCCGCACCAGTAGGACGACACCGGTCTCGCGCTGAGACCGATGTGTTGACCGGCTCGTATAGGTCGCACCTTCCGCTTTGGTGCTTCCCCCTTCTCTGCCACCCACTCTTGAGGCATAATGGAGCCGTGGGTGGGACTAGGGGGCCAGCGCGTGACTGACGATCCAGCAACCAAGTCAATGTCGCAGGGTGACGACGATACATCGTTGCCCCCAGCTGGGTCCCAAGACCCCAACCTCGGACGCCGGATCGGCCGGTTCCACATCAAGAGCGTCATCGCCTCCGGAGGCATGGGCACCGTCTACCTGGCCATGCAGGAAGAGCCCAGGCGGCACGTCGCGCTCAAGCTCATGAAGCACGGCATCGCGTCGCGGTCGGCGTTGCGGCGATTCAAGTTCGAGGCACAGCTACTCGGCCGCCTGCGACATCCCGGGATCGCACAGATCTACGAATCGGGCACCCACGACGACGGCTCCGGCGGCGTGCCGTACTTCGCCATCGAGTACGTTCCCGCAGCGCTGCCGCTGACCACGTACGCCAAGGAGAACAACCTCGATATCGGTGCGCGTCTGGATCTCTTCACGGAGGTCTGCGACGCCGTCGCCCACGGCCACCAGAAGGGGATCATTCACCGTGACCTGAAGCCGGCCAACATCCTGGTGGACTCCCAGGGGCGGGCCAAGATCATCGACTTCGGCGTCGCTCGCGCCACCGACTCGGACCTGGCCGTCACCACGCTTCAGACCGACTTGCACCAGATCATCGGGACGCTCCAGTACATGTCACCGGAGCAGTGCGGCAACGACGCGCTGGATATCGACACGAGCAGTGACGTTTACGCCTTGGGCGTCGTGCTCTACGAGCTGCTGTGCGACCAGCTCCCCTACGACATCTCCGATTCGCTGCTACCGGCCGCGGTCGAGACGATCCGTAACCAGGAGCCCGCCCGGCCCAGCACGATCAACCGGTCGCTCAAGGGCGACTTGGAGACGATCGTCCTGAAGGCACTGAACAAGGGGCGAGACCGGCGTTATAGAACAGCGGCCGACTTCGGGGACGACATCCGGCGGTATCTCAACGACGAGGCGATCGTGGCCCGGCCGCCGAGCCTCGCCTACCAGGTGCGGCTGTTCTCCCGGCGGTACCGGACGGCCTTTCGCGCGCTGGTGGCCGTCGTTGCCGTTCTCGTGGTCACGACGACGGTCAGCACGATCTTCGGAATCCAGGCCTCCATCGCGAAACGGGATGCCGTCGAGGCGACCCTTCTCGCACGCAACGAGCTGGAGCAGCGCCAAATCGCCGAGCAGCGGGAGCGCGAGGCGCAGACGGAGGCAGAGTCGCTACGGAAGGCGGATCGGCGGCAGTCCTACTACTTCCACATCGTCGCGGCCCAGGCGAGCATTCAGGGCAGAGAGGTCGGTGTTGCTCGACTCGAGCTCGAACAGATGCCCGAGGAGTATCGGGGCTGGGAGTGGAGATACTTGCACGCACAGCTCGACACGAGCATCACCGTCCTCCGAGGGCACGAGAACCACGTCCGTTCGGTCGCGTTCAGCCCGGACGGGTCGCGCATCGCGTCCGGGTCGGCGGACAATACCGTCCGGCTGTGGGACGCCGCCAGCGGCGATGAGCTCGCCGTCCTCCGCGGCCACGAGGGCACGGTCCGATCGGTCGCGTTCAGCCCGGACGGGTCGCGCATCGCGTCCGGGTCGGCGGACAATGCCGTCCGGCTGTGGGACGCAAGGAGCGGGGAGCAGCTCGCCGTCCTCCATAGGCAGGGGGGAGGTGTCAGGTCGGTTGCGTTCAGCCCGGACGGGTCGCGGATCGTCTCGGG
>JADFIY010000071.1 GCA_022566415.1 Acidobacteriota bacterium | reverse complement strand
TGCATGGCCACATTTTTCCGCATGTCCATCACGGTCTTTTCGATGCTACGGTTATTTCCATCCTGAAAGGTAATGTTCTGCGGCGACGCCAGGACCGGCTGAAAAAGCTCTTCAGGAAAAAACTGCTCGATCGATTTGTTTGCCGATGCGCCCGCCGACAGCAAACCGCCGGCAGGCGGACCATTTTGCTGAGCGGCCACGGCATCCTTCAGTGCCTGGCGAAATTGTTCGACCGGCAAGTCACGCGTCTTATAATTGGGCGTGTCGATGTTCGTGACGTTGCCGGCCAACAAACGCTGGCGGCGTTCACTGAATCGGACGACCTGTTCCAGCAGCGGAACAGCGGTCGAGTTAAGCAGGCCTTGAATCATGCCGACGTTTCCGGTGGTTTGGGATTTATTTCGTCGTCACGCGGCTTTGCGCTGTGTGGCTCTGAGGTTGGAGCCGGGTCCGCCTCGCGGGGGGTATCCGTATTCTCTCAGCTTGCCAGACAACGTCCGCAAGCCAATTTTTAGGGTCTGTGCTGTCCGTTCGCGGTTTCCGTGGCAGCGGTTGAACGTGGTTTCGATGAGTTTGCGTTCCATTTCTCTGAGGGTCAGACCGTAGGCGGTTCCCCTTTCGCTTGCGGTATCGTCTTCAATCCAGGAGCGCAGCATGCCGGCGGTCAATGTCTCTCCCCGTTCCAGCAAGCCGGCGCTGTGAATCACGTTCTCTAGTTGACTGACATTGCCCGGCCAATCGAAAGCTGTCAGCAAATGCTGCGCGTCGAGGGCCAGACACATTTCAGTTTGTCCCTCTTGAGCGGCCAGACGGTGCAGCAGATGTTCTGCCAGCAGAACGATATCTTCGCGGCGTTCTCTCAGCGGAGGCACCGTGACTGTCTGCTGCCGGAGAAAATCGAACAGGCCGGCATGAAACAGGCCCGCTTCCACGCGGCGCTGCAACTCAGTGTGCGAGACGGCTACGATTCGCTCCCTCCGGCGGTCCCCGCCGAGCGCAACAGGTGTGGTTAAGAAATCTGCCAGTTTCTTTTGCAGCGGCAGGGAAGCGGCGTCGATATTGTCGATGACAAGCGTCCCCGCTGCCGCCCGATCGAGCCGACCCGGCCCCGGTAACCTCCGATACCGTGAAGATGCTCACTACCCCGTTCCATGAGCGCACCAGCGCCGCCAATGAGACCGGCCTATGGAGCCACTGGGCGGGCCACCTGGTGGTGACCAAGTACCAGATCGACGAAAAGGTTGAGTATTTCGCGCTGCGCAACGCCGCCGGCGTGCTCGACACCTCTGCCCTGTTCAAATATCGGATATACGGGCGCGACGCCGAACGGTTGCTCTCCGGTGTCCTGGCCCGGGACATCCGCAAGTGCCGGCCGGGGAGAGCCCAGTACACGATGTGGTGCGACGACCGCGGCTTCCTCATCGAGGACGGGGTGGTGCTGCGGACCAGCAGCGACGAGTTCTTGCTGACGTCCGCCGAGCCCAACCTCGCCTATCTGGAGAGCATGATCGGAGGTGACCAGGTTGCGGTGGAAAATATCACCGACCGCTATGGGATTCTGGCCGTTCAAGGGCCGGCGTCGAGGACGATCCTGTCCACGCTCGCCCCCGAGGTCGAGGATTTGCGCTTCTTTGCCCTGACTCCTGCCAAGATCGGCGATGCGTCTGTGATCATCTCGCGCACCGGATACACCGGCGATCTCGGGTACGAGATCTGGGCAGACGCCGCCGACGCCACCGACGTGTGGGATGCGGTCACCGCCGCCGGTGCCGGCCGCGGCCTGCTCCCGTACGGCAGCCTGGTCATGCACATGGCCCGGATCGAGGCCGGGCTCCTCCTCATCGACGTCGACTACGAGACGAGCCGGTTCGCCTGGATCGACGAGCAGCGAGCCACCCCGATCGAGCTCGGCTACGGATGGATGTTCAAGCGGCTCGACCGTGACGATCGCGCCTTCGTCGGGCGCGGCGCCATCGAGCGAGAGCTGGCCGATGGGTCTTCGCGGTTTCGGCTCGTCGGCCTCGACATCGACTGGCGCAGCTACCAGCGCGCACACCTCGATGTCGGCTTGCCGCCGATCAAGGACCACGTCCCTGTCGAGTGGGCGTTGATGGTCTACGACGATGCCAGACGGGTAGTCGGCCATGCCTCCAGCTTCCTGTACTCACCGTTGCTGCAGCGCCACATCGCCATCGCCAGGCTGTCCCCAGCTCTGGCAGCACCAGGAACCCGGGTCCGTATCGAGGTGACGATCAACAACCTGAATTACCTCGTCGACGCCGCCACCCGCCGCTTGCCGTTCTTCAACCCGGCCCGCAAGACCGCTTGAGGTGACCATGCCGAAACGCACCAGCTACGACGCCATCGTCATCGGAGGGGGGCACAACGGCCTGGTCAACGGCGCCTATCTCGCCAAGGAGGGCCTGGACACCCTGATCCTGGAGAAGCGGCAGCTCGTCGGGGGCGCCGCTATCACCGAGGAGCTGCACCCGGGGTTCCAGTTCACCACGTTCTCCTATGCGCTCAGCCTGCTGCGGCCCGACATCATCCAGGATCTCGACCTGGTGTCGCACGGCTTCATGATCCTGCCGATGCCGTACAGCTTCGCCCCGATGGAGAACGGCGACTATCTGCTCACCGGACCCGACCGATACCTCAACCACCGGGAGATCGCCAGGCACTCGGCCCGAGACGCCGAGCGGCTCGAGGAGTACGAGCACCTCCAGGACATGGTCGTCCAGGCGGTCAAACCGCTGATGGATTCGATCCCGCCCAATCTGTACAGCAAGGAGCCTGAGGAGCTGGCGCGGATGGTTGCGCTTGGCAGGCATCTGGGCAGCCTCGATCACGCGGTCCTCCACGAGCTGGTGCGCTTCCTGACTGGGAGCGCTGCCGACATCCTCGACGACTACTTCGAAACCGACATCCTCAAGGGCCTGCTCGCCTCGTCAGGAATCATCGGCAGCAACCTCGGCCCTCGCTCCCAGGGATCCGGCCTGGTGCTGCTGTATCACCGGATGGGTGAGTACGACGGTCTCTTCGGTACCTGGGGTTTCCACAAGGGTGGCACCGGAGGCTTCACCCAGGTGCTGGCCAAGGCGGCTGAGGCGTTCGGCGCAGAGATCGTCACAGACGCCCCCGTCGCCGAGGTCGTCACCTCAAACGGCAAGGCCACCGGCGTGATGCTCGAGGACGGAATCGAACTCGACGCCTCGATCGTCGTCAGCGCCCTCGATCCCCGCCGCACCTTCTTCGAACTGGTCGATCGCCGAGAGCTGCCGACGGATCTGGTGGACAGCGTGGAGCGAATGAAGTTCACCGGCACCGCAGCCAAGGTGAACTTCGCCCTCGACGGCCTTCCCCGCTACCCGGCCATGGGAGATCGTGAGGACCACTTCCGCGGTTTCATCAACATCGCACCATCGATGGATTACATCGAGCATGCCTTCGATGAAGGCAAGTACGGCTGGTACAGCGCCAACCCGTACATCGATGCAACCCTCCAATCGGTGGTCGACCCCGACATGGCGCCGCCGGGAAAGCACGTCATGTCGTGCTTCGTCCAATACGCGCCGTACCACTTGCGCGAGAGCGACTGGGATACCGAGCGGGACCGCTTCGCTGACACTGTGCAGGCCACCCTGGAGCGGTTCTTCCCCGGCTTCGGTGATCTGGTCTTGCATCGCGAGATCGTCACGCCGCTCGACATCGAGCGCACGGTGGGGCTCACCCAAGGTGACATCTTCGCCGGTGCGTTCCTGGCGCCGCAGATGTACTTCTTTCGACCTGCACCAGGATGGAACCAATACCGCACCCCGATCGATGGGTACTACCAGTGTGGCTCCGGGACCCATCCAGGTGGGGGCGTGGTCGGGGGGCCTGGCAAGCTGGCCGCCTCACAGATCATCAACGACCGACGCGCCGCCGAGTAGACGCGAAATCCGAGTCGCGGCCCTGCGAACCCTGGGCTCGTAGGTCCGGTAGCCGACCCTGGGAGCCCAGGGTTGGGAGGAAGGGAGAGGATGCCGAGGTGATCGATGTTTGAGCCGGGGGCTGCCTTCGCCGAGTCGCTGGATCGGGCCGACCCGCTGCGGCGGTTCCGCGACCAATTCGCCATGCCGGTACCGCACCGGGCTGCCGAATCGACCTACCTCGACGGCGACTCGCTCGGTCTGCAACCTCGCGCCGCTCGCGACATGGTGATCGCCGAACTCGACCGGTGGGCCGACAACGGAGCTCGGGGACACTTCGAGACGGACCGTCCCTGGGTCCCGTACCACCAACTGCTGGCAGAACCGATGGGCCGCCTCACCGGCGCTCTGCCGACAGAAGTGGTCACGATGAACGGGCTGACCGTGAACCTGCACCTGCTGATGGTGAGCTTCTACCGACCCACCACCTCCCGGTACAAGATCCTCATCGAAGACCACGCCTTCCCCTCCGACCACTATGCCGTCGACTCCCAGATCCGGGCGCACGGTCTCGACCCTGCCCACGCTCTGGTGACGGTGGAGCCCCGTCCCGGTGAGGAGACCCTACGGACGGAGGACCTCATCGACGCCATCGACCGGCACGGCTCAGAGTTGGCGCTGGTGCTGCTGCCGGGCATCCAGTACTACACCGGGCAGGTGCTGCCGATGGCCGAGCTGGCCGCAGCGGCCCGAGCGGTGGGGGCGCCGATCGGCCTCGACCTGGCACACGCGGTCGGCAACATCGAGCTTTCGCTCCACGACTGGGACATCGACTTCGCCGTCTGGTGCACCTACAAGTACCTGAACGCAGGACCAGGGGCGACCGGCGGCGCCTTTGTGCACGAGCGCCACCACGGAGATTCCGACCTACCCCGCTACCACGGCTGGTGGGGTCACGACCGTGCGACCCGATTTGAGATGGACACCCTCTTCCGGCCCATCCCAACCGCAGAGGCCTGGTTGGTGAGCAACTCTCCGATCCTGGCCATGGCACCGCTGCTCGGGTCGCTCACCGTCTTCGAGGAGGCAGGCGGCATTGGTCCACTGCGCACCAAGTCCGAGGTGATGATCCAATACATGGACTACCTACTGGACACCAGGCTGGAGGGGAGGGTCGAATCGATCACGCCGCGGGCCCTGGACCAGCGGGGCTGCCAGCACTCGCTCCGCATCAACGACCCGAGCGTCTCCGGCCAGCAGGTGTACGAGGAACTCGCAGCCGCCGACGTGCAGTGCGGCTGGCGGTACCCGAACGTGGTCAGGGTCGCACCGGTACCGCTGTATAACTCGTTTGCGGACATTCACCGGTTCGTCTCGATCCTGGAGCAGATCCTCGATCAAAGGGCATGAGTCGAGAATCCGATCGGCATACGAACAGCGAACTCCCAACCACAACTACGCACCACCGGACGGGGTAGCGTGACGTCGTGACCGCGATTACCTTCTAGGCTTCCGCTCGAGCTGCTGCGCCAGCGCATCTCCGACTGGGAAATGCTGCTCGACGAGCCGATGAGGACATCGGTCACCGCTCTCGGTATCGCCATCGCCGAGACGACCATGACGGCGGCGCCTTCGACCGAGGCCGAACGAGCCACTCTGGCCGACATCGATACCCGCTACAGCCCGCTTGCCCTGACTCGATGGGTGGGTCCTGGAGCTTTTCCAAAACTCGCCAGGCGGGGATTCCTGTCGTTCCCCATGGCGACCGGGAACGGTACCTGCACCTCAGGTCCATCGCTTGCATAGAATCGAGGCACGGACCCGCCCACTACATCTGGTCGAAGAGGCGAAGCCCGATGCCGGTCAGTTCCTGGAACCGTTCGTACACCGTCATCAGCGTCGGCTTGTACTCGCCCACGATGGCGGCTTCGGTGAGTTTCGGGACCGGGAGCTCGACCGCCCCGTCGAGCCACAGGGCGATGGTCAACAGACGGGCCCCGAGCCTCAACGTCTCGAAATAGTCGAGGTCGTCGATTGGATGGCGCGCCGCCTCCTCATAGGCGCCAAGGAGCTCGGCTCGCACGTGGCCGCCCGCCATCGCTCCGGTCCACATCGCCGACCATGACAGGTCGAGCCGGTAGTCCCCGATTCCGGCGAAAGTCCAATCGATGACTACCAAGCCACCATCTCCGACGATGATGTTCTCCGGGTGATAGTCGTTGTGGAGAACGCTCGGTGGATTCTCGGCGGGAATTCGACGTGCCAGCCGGTCAACGAGCCGGTCGAAGTCGACCAATCCGAAGCGCTCGACCGTCGCCGCGATCGCCTTGGGATCGGGAGCAACGAATCCCGGGTCGTTGAAAGGCTGCAGACCGCTGTCGAAAACGGCGGCGGTGGGAACTCGATGCAGCGCGACCAGGCACCGGGCCATCTCGGAGACCAACGCATCCGACCCGACGAGCTCGACCGTCAACGCAACGCCGGGAACCCGCTGCATCACCACAACACCCGAGCCGTACCGGGATGGATCCGTCGATACCAGCTCGACTCCGGGTACCGGTATGTCGGCGCCGGCGAGCGCTCGGAGGACGGAGGCCTCCCTAGCCGCTCTCTCACCTCCTCGAACACCCGGATAGAACCGTGCCACCAGCGCCGTGGAATGGGACGCACCGTCCTCGCGATAGGCGAGGTCGAACCCGTAGATGGCGGTCTCCCACCCGCCCTCGATTTCGGCAACGCCCTGGACCCTGATGTTGTCTCGTCGCGGATATTGGCCAAGGATCAGGTCCTCGAGGTAGCGCCGCATCACATCACGAACAGCGTTACTGGATGTGGGATGGAGCTCCCCCCCGGTTGCCGCAGCGACAGGTAGTACTCGACGTAATCCTCGCGGACCTCCGACGCAACGTCTCTGCAGTCCCGCTGGGTGAGGAAGCTGAGCAGCATCAGCTTCTCCGGGTCCTCCCCGATCTGCTGGAGGGCAGAAACGTCGCAGGCCGCCATCATCGACTCCATCGAAAACGCGATGCCGGATCCATCGAGCATGACCTCGATGTCGTCGGCGAAGAACGGCGGCTCTCCAACCAGCTCGGTGAACACATCCTGGTAGATCTGGTTGATACCGCCCCGGTTCGGGCTGAAGACCAGGACGTTGCCGCCATCGGCGAGTAATCCGAGGGACTTGCCGACCCAGGTGAGCGGATCTCCGGCGAGATACTCGAAGACGTGGTTGAACAGCACCATGTCGAATCGGGCCTCGGTGTCGTAGGTCTCGAACGGAGTGGCCACGAGCTCGAAGTCGAGCGCCTTGTACCCCGGATCGGCGAGCTTGTGGCCCAGCACGGCGTTGGCGTGGGCGCTGGGATCGACACCGACGAACCTCGCCACCGTGATCCCCTCTTCGCCCAGCCTCGTCAACATCGGCAGCTCGAACAGACCGACCCCCGACCCGACACTCAGGATGGTGAGCCGACCGCGATCCCGTGCGTGGTCGGCGAGCCGGTCGAGCATCACCTCGGTCTGGTTGGTCGCCCTTCGGAACACTGCGTTGGACTGCGAGTAGTACGGGTCGGCCAGAAGCGTGGTCACCGCTAGTCCTGGTTGCGTACCGCGATCAGGTTGACGGTCTGGGGGAATCGGACCGCTCCATCGCGACGAAACTCAGACAGGATCGGCTCGAAGATCTCGACCGGGACGGTGTCGTCGAGCGTCACCTTCTGCAGGTAGGTTGCCAGCGCCTCTGGGCGGTCTGGTACGACGTGATCGAAAGCCAGCTCGTGCACCTCGTAGTCGTATCCGGCAGCGGCGAGCATCTGGACGCTGTCCTCGAATTCCATGTAGCGACTGCCACCCCTGCTCGCCCGATACAGGCCGTGCACCTTTTGGTAGGCGGATCCTGCCGTCAGCTGATACACGAAGAGGTAGCCGCCCGGTTTGAGCGCGTTCATCAGGCGGTCGTACGCCCCGGGCATACGCTCGATGTCGACGGTGGTGAGCGAGTGGATCGCCCAGATCACTTCGTAGCGGCCGTCGCCGAGCTCGGGCAGATCCTCGATCAAAGCCCGGTATGAGTCGCCCACAGCGAAGTGCTCGAGCGCCGTCAACACCTCGGCGGCCCGTTGCAGGCTCGACTCGGACATGTCGAGCAGGTCGGCGCGGATGTGTATATCGGCGGACAGAACCGGATCCAGATACCCGGGAAAGATGGCGGTTCCGCAGCCCACGTCGAGCAGATCGATGGACCCGCCGAGCGACCGGAACACCTCGTCGAATGGGTAGGCACCTACCAGGGTCTCATACTCGACGGCGATGACGTCTACCCAGGCCTCGACGTCCCAGCTCGCGTTGGCGTAATACGTGCCGTTCACTATCAGCGAAGGTAGTTCGGGTCCTGGTGGACGGTGCTATCCGTGGTGTACAGGTAGGAGTCCAGGCCCTCCTCCGCAGCAAAGGTTGCCCCCTCGCGATCGTACGCCAGGACGACGTTGATCCGGTCGTGCCGGCCCTCTACACACCCAACGCTGTGCCAGCATCGGTTGCCGGCCATCGCTACCAGGCGGCCCGCCTTCGGTGACACCACCACTTTCCTGGCTCGCATCGACCGCACCGGCGGCAGGGTGACCACCCGGTCGAGCAGCCGCTGGGTTCGGGCCCGCCGTTGTTTGGAGAGAAGAACGCGCAGCCCCGGATACAGCTCCGTCTCCCCTCCCTCGACCTCGTTGAGGTAGAGCAAGGCGGTCACCGGCGTGCGGTCGTAATGCCATCGGTATTCGGACCTCGCCGGCGGCATGATGTTTACGTTGACCCCGGCACGGATGTTGTCGAGTGGGAACATCGCCTCGCCGGCGAGCTCGCTCATGAGATCCTGGACCGGACCGGTATATAGATCCCAGATGTCGGGAAGCCCGTCGCGGATCTGGCGGCCGTCGATCACCGAGTATCTGAGCGCTCTGCCCTTCGCCTCCCGATGGATCTCTGGCAAATCCGTTGTGGATCGATATTCCTCAACGGCGGCGAGGGTTTCCCGACACGCTTCGGGCTCGAGGAACCCGTCGTGGATGACGTAACCGGCCTGCTCGATCGGCGGCGTTGCCATGACGTCCTCCACGGTCACGCTGGATTGGTGGAGGGTACGCCACGCTGCAAGCTCACAGCAAGTGCCCTAACTGTGCCGTCAGCAAACCACCAACGACCGCGAGCCACAACAGGTACGGTCCAGCCGCGACCAGAAACGCTGGTCTCGTGTCGAGTTCGAACGCCTGGCGTGATGCCGAGACAACAAGCGCGGGCATCCAGACCAGAACACTGAACATTGCCACCGCCAGCGACGGACCGAGGATACGAAACGCCACCGATACCACCTGGATCGTGATCGCCACCACCAGCAACGGCAGGTGGGCAAAGCCATACAGCCGGAAGACCGTCACAAACGGGGCTTGCGTGGCGAGCACGAGTCGGCCGACCAACCAGGCCGCTCCGGCGAGCCACAACCAACCATAGAAACCTATGAGCAGGATGCGGACCGTCGCTCTGGGTGCCAGCAGGCCTTGGATGCCGAACCGGTCGAAGGCCAGGATGGCGTACGCACCCATCGTGACCAAGACGGCGGAGCCGAGGCCGCCGGCCGCTTCGTAGCGCACCCAGGTACCGCGATCGACTCGGAGCAGGCGGGCCGGTCCGGTCAGGGTTGCCACAGCCTGCCCTCAGGCCAAAACGTGTCGAAGTCCTTAGGGAAGGATGTGAACCCGGGCATTGTGTCGAGGATTTCTCCGCTGAGTGGCCCGCTGCGTGCCAGCCCACGCACCGGGTCCCACACCGAGCCCGTCCTCACATCGACGATCCGGCCTTCCTCTACCTCCAGTTCCACCACCTCGTCATCGAGGCGTCGGGAGAACACGGACCATCGCTGCGGGTCGGCAGGATCGCTGACCACAGCGATCTCGAGACCGGCGACGACATCGTTGATGACACCGAACCGCTGCACCTCCTGGACGGGATAGGCGACCGCCTCTGTGCCGAAGTCGACAACGATGACGAGCTCCTCGAGGGTGAAGCCGCTGAGGCCGGCCGGGGCGTCGAGCGCGACGGTCTCCGGATGGGCCTCCACCCATGCACCCCATGTGGTGAAGGTGACCGGATATGCCTCGAGTCGGGCACCCTTGAGGGGACCTGCGATCGCTTCACCCAGCGGCTGGCTCCAGATGCTCCCGGTCTCGTGGTCCCACCAGGTCATGGCGTTGCCCCACAAAGCACCGTGGACACCGAAGATGAGCGTCCGGCCCTCCAGCTCTCGGCGATGAACCATCGCCGTGCCGCACAACGGTCACCAGGTGACCAGGATCGGATCCCCACCGATCTCGTCGACCACCATCTCGCGACGATTCAGAAGGCTGACCGGGTACGCCTTGGCTTCATCTCCCGCCGACACCCCGATGACTTGGACGTACCCGGGCCAGCGGACGTCGGTGGCCGAGACGAACGTGGGGTCGTAGATGGGGGCGATGGCGTCGCGGGGCAGCAGCTGCCGGAACCCGTCGGGGAGCCTCTCTCCCGCCGTCACCGGGTTGTAGGCGTCTCGGGGACCAACCCGGACGCCCGCCTCGTTGGTCTCGCCTCTCTGAGGAGTTGAGAACGCCCAAACCGTGAGCGCCACGAGTACAACCAGACCCATCGCAGCGGCGATTCGGTTCATAGTGCGGTAAACCAGGATCACGCCCGAATCGTTCCCCGGGCGACACCTCCGCGGCTGCTCCTCAGTCGACGTCGACGGTGACGGTCTCGAAGTCATCGAGCCGGAGGAGGGTGATCCCTTCCTCGCCGAGCGCCCGCTCTGCCATGCCGTAGAGCCATCGTTTCCCGCGCTCCTCGAGGTACCAGTCGTGGATGGGGACGACGTATCGAGGTTTGACGCGTTTGGCCAGGGCCACCGCCTCGGTTGTCGAGCCCCATGGCGCCAATAACGGCAACGCCAGCACCGGTGGCGCCGCGTCAAAGCTGTAGCTGTCGCCTGGATGCGCGAACACTCCCCCAACCACGAACCCGACGTTGTGTGGCTGGGGTCCTATCGGTATCGGCTCATGTGGTGCGGTGAACTGGGCGGTCCAATCGGCGGACTCGGTGATGGCGCCGATCCCGGCATCGGCAAGCTGGTCGGCGACTTCTTTGTTGGTCTCGATCACCATCGACGGATACGCAGCCACCAAGGCCTCGACGAACTCGATCGACAGGTGGTCGGGATGATTGTGCGTGATGAGGAGGCGATCGGGCGCCGGTATCGCCGTCAGGTCCAGCGCGTCCTGTTCCCAGGTATAGAAACCCGGATCGATGAGCGCGCTGTGGTCGCCGATGTCGACGCGCACGCACGAATCGGCGAGCTTCTGGATGGTGATCTGTGCCATGTGCTGACCCTAGCCAGGCATTGCGACGCGGCCGGTCGCACCGGTCTGGCGTGCACCTGGCGGATCACCGCTTGGGGGTGGGCGCTGGCAACGTAGGGTGACCGGTATGCAATACCGATCGCTGGGAACAACGGGCCTCACTGTCTCGGTGGTCGGTTTGGGTCTGGCGGCCCTGGGGCGGCCCGGTTACATCAACCTGGGACATGGTGACGATCTGGCA
>JADFIY010000249.1 GCA_022566415.1 Acidobacteriota bacterium | reverse complement strand
ACCAGACCAGCCCGACCAGGATGCCCATCAGCATGAAGACCAACATGACCGTACGACGGGTATTAATGCCGGCGAGCTCGGCTGCCTCCGGATTGCCACCGATGGCGAACACCGACCGCCCGAACTTGGTGCGGGTAGAGATGAAGGTCATCAAGATGGTGACACCGATGAGAATCAGCACCGGGTTGGCGATGCCGAGCACTCGGCCGATCGGCGCGTAGTTATTGGTGATCGCTATGGCGCCGAGCACGGCGCCACTGGCAAGCACGCCCAGAGTGATCTCCGCCCACAGCGGGCGCACCGGGAAGCCGTACCGGTGCCGCTGCCGCCGGTTCTTGATGAGCAGGGCGATGATGCCGACAACAGCAACGGTGCCGACGATCCAGCTGGCCATGGCGCCGATCGAACCCCTGGAGCCTCCGCCGATCAGTTGGAAGAAACGGTCCATGGGTGCGATGGTGCGGCCGCTGGCGAGGGCCCATGCCCCTCCCCGCCATACGAGAAGCCCACCGAGGGTCACGATGAAGCTCGGCACGCCTACGTAGGCGACGATCCAGCCCTGGAACCCACCGAGGAGTGCTCCGAGGACCAGGCCGACGGCTACGGCGATGATCCACGTCACCGGCTGGTCGAAGCCGATGATGTCGGGGAGTATCTCGGCTTGGACCAGCGCCATCGCCATCCCAATGAACCCCACCATCGAACCGACAGAGAGATCGATATTGCGGGTGACGATGACCAGGACCATCCCGGTGGCCATGACGCCGACCGCGGAAGCCTGCACCGACAGGTTCCACAGATTCCGCGGCGTGAGGAAGAGCCCACCGGACAGGACGTTGAACACGATCCAGATGACACCAAGAGCGACCAGCATCCCGATGATTCTCAGGTCGATCTCGAGAGCGCGAATGGAGTCGCCGAAGGTGGAGCCTGGATCGCTTGGCACCTGGTCCGGGGTGGTTGTCGTATCAGTCATGTATGCAACATTGAACCACGTGTGAAACGCAGCTGCGCCCCCGGATAACTCCAGGGGCGCAGCGTGTCTTGGTCACGTGGCTATCGACGGTCTCGTTATCCGCAGGCGGGCACGGTGCCCGACGAAACGCCCTGGCAGAGGTCGGCCTGGGTAATCCAGTTGGCATCGATCACGACGTCAAGGTTGGCCTGGGTGATCGGGATCGGCGCCAGCAGAATCGAGTTCAAGCTGTTTCCACCCGGGGAAACGAACACGATCGCGCCGGACACAGACGAGAGGGCGGTGCCACCGGCGAGGGCGACCGCCGCCTCACCTGCTGCCGTGCCCAGCTCTCTGGCATCCTTCCACACCGAAACGGACTGGGTGCCGAGGGCGACCCGGTTCAGGGCAGCACCGTCGCCGTCCTGGCCGGACACCGGCACCGAGCCGGCCAGGCCCTGGGCCTCGAGGGCCGCAACCACGCCGCCGGCCATGCCGTCGTTAGAGGAGATGACTGCGTCAACCTCGTTGTTGTTGGC
The DNA here is from genome assembly GCA_022566415.1 of Acidobacteriota bacterium. Classification (GTDB taxonomy): domain Bacteria; phylum Actinomycetota; class Acidimicrobiia; order Spongiisociales; family UBA5794; genus JACZST01. The sequence continues at coordinate 987 of JADFIY010000249.1, read as the reverse complement.
GGTGAGGAACTGCTCCATGTTGGTCTGCGCGACAGCCGGATCCCAGTTGTCCGTATACGACTCACCGACGTTGACGATCGCCCCGCTGTCGATAGCCGCCTGCAGGATCTCCTGCTGGCCGCCCCGCAGGAAGTCGGCGTTGGCGTCGGCCTGGTTGCCCTTGATGAACACGTAGTTCCCCGCTGGCACCAGCTCCAAGATCACCCGCGCCTGCATCCGACCCACTTCAACATTGTCGAAGGTGATGTAGAACGCACCGGGATCCTCGATCAGGCGGTCGTATGCGATGACCGGGATGCCCTGGTCGAGCGCGCTTTGCACGCCCGGAAGCACCGCAGTCCCGTCTTGGGCGAGGATGATGAGCACATCGGCGCCCCTAGTGATCAGGTCCTCGATGTCAGTGAGCTGCTGCTCAGCCGACGACCCGGCATCCGTCGAGATGTACTCCACCCCGTTCGCCTCGAGCACGGCCTTGATGGCAGGCTCGTCGGATTTGGCCCAGCGCTCCTCCTGGAAATTGTTCCACGAGACGCCGACGATGAGACCATCACCGTCGTCGCCTCCGTCTCCGTCGTCCGAATCCGAACTACAAGCGGCGAGCACCAACGCGATCGCCATGATCGGAATGAACGCCCGTAAGCGTCGTTTAGTCATCTTGTCCTTCCTCTCTCTTGAAAAGCCATCCAAAGATGGGCAACGTTAACTCTAGCCAACCGACTATTGGCCGGTTGCCGAATCACGCCACGACGGTCGGGGTCGGTTCGCAGCCCACGGTGGTACGGTCGGGGCCGACCGCATCACACGGAGCGGCTCTGCCGACTGGGAGCAGTTCCCTGATTGACGCGCTCTACAGGAGACCAGACCAGGCATGACAACGGAGAGCACGGGCAGCTCGCGGAGGGTCATGTGGCTCGTCGGGGGAATTGCGTTCGCCTCCGCGGGTGCGTTCGCCCTCGTCGTCGTGGTGCTGACGCGCACCCAGCCAAA
>JADFIY010000070.1 GCA_022566415.1 Acidobacteriota bacterium | reverse complement strand
GGCGAGGCGCTCGTGTATGAGGTTGGAGATGGAATCGCCATCGGCGGTCTGGCCGATGGCGGCGTCTATTACGTGGTGATCGTCGACGAGACGACGGTGCAGCTGGCCGAATCGAAGCGAGACGCGCTCGCGGAGGAGCCACGAATCGTGGACATCGACGGCTCCGATATCGAGGGGAATCGCCACAGCTTCAAGCGTGTCACCAATTCCTCGCTTCCCGAGAATACAATCGAGCTGGGCTACGCCCATGGCTTCCGAAGCGGACAAGCCGTGGTCTACCAGTCCGGAGATAGCGAGAGCATCGATGGGCTGGTGAGCGGCGATGTCTACTATGTGGTCGAGACGAGCCCGACGAGCATCGCGCTCGCCACGTCGCAGGAGGAGGCCGAAGCCAACGACCCCGAGCTGATTCTCCTCGACGCCTCTCCCGCGAGTGGTGCGCGGCATTCCTTCGAAGCGGTCTTTGATCCCGCGACTGCGGTGGCCAGTTCGGCTGATAGCGAAGAATGGTTCATTCGGCTCGGCTACGACCTTGGTCTGGAGCCCGGGGATGCGGTGATCTATCGGTCCGGCAGCGCCGCCGCTATCGGCGGACTGACCGACGGTGATCTCTACTACGTGCTGAAGCCTGCGAGCGAATCGCTCGAAACGGAGGACGGCACGGAGATTCAGCTGGCTCTGCCCGAATCCAGGGGCACGGCCATCGTCCTGGATGCCGAGGCTTCGGATGGACTCGCGCATCGGATCGAACGAGCCTACGAGATATCTTCGGCCGTCGACGATGCGAAGGATGTCATCGATCTCGGATACATCCACCGGATGGTCAGCGGGGATGCCGTCGTCTACTCCAACGGAGGGGGGATCAACCTCGGTGGGCTCGAGGACGGTCGGATCTACTACGCGGTTGTCGACGGAAATGAGAGCACGACGATGCGGCTCGCAAGCTCTCGCGGAAACGCTCTCGCTCGCTCTCCCGAAGACCCTCTCGTTCGCGAGCCCATCGTCCTGGATCTCGATGCGTCGGGCGCCAGCGGCAACCGGCATCAATTCGACAAGGTTTTTAACCCGTTTGCCAGAGCCAGGGTCGTCGGCGATGCCATCGATCTGGGCTACGACCACGGCTTCATAACCGGCCAGGCGGTGGTGTACCGGATCGGCGCCGACACGTCGGCCATCGGCGGGCTGACGCCGGGCGATACCTACTACGTGATGGTGGGTGAGCGGACCAGCATTGCGTTGTCGAAGACCCGGGCCGGAACGGACCCCAGCGCACCCGAGATCATTCAACTGGATGCGTCGGTCGCGGGCGGCGCGGCTCACGGCTTCGACGCGGTCGTCGAGGACCACGTCTTCTCGCCCATAGAGTTAGGCGGCATCGACGCGGAAACCATCGATCTGGGCTATGCCCACGGGTTCATTACCGGCGATGCGGTGGTCTACCGATCGGGTGGAGGTACCCCGATCGATGGCCTGGCGGATGGCCAGACCTACTATGTCATCGTCGAGTTCGAGCTCGAGGAGGACTACGGCGACCCCGACCTTCCCGAATACGACCCCGCCGACGATCCGGGCCCTTCCACCAGACTCTCGCTTTCGCCGACCCGAGAGGGCACGAACCCATTCGAGCCCACTCGGATTCTCCTCGACGCGACCGTGGCGAGCGGAACCGGGCACGGTCTCGACAAGGTGGTTTACGAGACGAGTGATGATGGTGAGGCGGATCGGATCGATCTCGGGTACGCGCACGGATTCGAAACCGGACAGGCGGTGGTCTATCGGTCCGGAGGTGGCGTTCCCTTCGGCGGCCTGGTCGACGGAGAGGTCTACTTCGTCGTCGTAATAAATAGAAGCACGATCGAGCTGGCAGCCTCCCGCGTGGAGGCGCTCTCCGACTCTCGCTCCGTCATCGAGCTGGATCTGTCTGAGGCGGAGGCAGGGGCCCACAGCTTCCAGGCGGTCGTCGGTTTCACTACGGCGGTGGACCGCGACAGCGACGCGATCCATTTCGACTCTCCGCATGGCTTGAGCACATCTCAGTCCGTGGTCTATGACAACGGCGGCGGCGTGGACATCGGTGGTTTGACCAGCGGCGAAACCTACTACGTGGTCGCGTTGGACTCGAACTCCCTTTTGCTTGCGAACACAAGAGAGGACGCGATCTCTGGAGAACCCACCCTCGAGATCGACTCGACGGACGCCGAGGGAAATCATCACAGCTTGGTGCCGGTGTTCGTTCCTTCAGCCGACGTAGACGGCGACGAGAACTCCATCGACCTTGGCTATGTCCACGGATTCGGCACCGGTCGAGCCGTCGTCTATTCGAGCGGCGATGGCGCGACCCTCGGCGGGCTGGTGGACGGCGAGGTCTACTACGTCATCGCGTTTCCCGACTCGAACGAAGTGAAGCTGGCGGATACCGCGGCCGGGGCCCGAAGTGGAATCGCCATCGACCTCGACCCGTCGGTCGCGGACGGGGATGCCCATTCGCTGTTGGCCACCGCCGTCGTGGAGGCACAGGGCACCGTCGACGTGAGCGCCCAGGATGTTTCGGTGGTGACCGCGGCCGCGGGGGCGTTCGGGGGTTCGGGGAAGGGCGCCGTCGGAGCGACCCTCGCGACCAACGTCGTTGTGAACCATACACGAGCCTACATCGAAGGCGCGGTCGTGACCTCCTTCACCGACGACGTGCTCTTGGACTCCTCGTCCGTTGGTGTGGTGACGGCCGGTACCGCTGCCATCGCTGGTGCGGGGAAGTGGGCGATCGGGGGCGCGCTTTCGACCAACGTCGAAGTAAAGCGGATCGACGCACACATCTCGGGCGGCTCGACCGTCGAGGCTTTCCGGAACGTCGTGATCAACGCTTCGGATATTTCCGTCGTCACGGCTCCCAGCCTGTCACTGGCGGCTGCCGGAAAGGTCGGTGTCGGCGCCGCGCTGAGCGCGAACGTGATCGTCAACAAGACTACCGCCTACATCGATGACTCGGATGTGATCTCTAGCGACGGCGGGATCAATCTCAATGCGGCCTCCGTGGCGGTCGTCACTGCACCGACCTTCGGCGGCGGGGGCGGCGGTACCTTCGGCTTCGGTGGCTCGCTGGCGCTGAACGTTGTGGTGAACACCACATCCGCCTACATCTCGAACGGCGCCGACGTCGAGGCGACCGGGGACATCGGGGCGATGGCCATCGATACCTCCGTGGTCACCGCGGTTGCCGGCGGCATTGCGGGAGCGGGGAAGGCCGCCATCGGAGCGGGCGTCGCCACCAACGTCGTGGTAAACGACATATTCGCGTATATCGACGACGCAGAGGTCTCCTCGCTCCTCGGCGACGTGGGACTCGACGCCACCTCCAACGCGGTGGTGAGCAGCGTGAGCATCGGGGGCGCGGGTGCGGGGACCTTCGCGTTGGGCGGCGCCGTCTCGGTGAACGTCGTGGTAAATGAGGTCGAGGCACATATCTCGAACAGTGCGTGGGTGATGGCTGAAGACGTCGCTCTGCAGGCTCGGGATCTCTCCATCGTGACCGCGGCTTCGGGCGCTCTCGCGGGTGCGGGAAACATCGCGATCGGCGCCTCCATCGCCAACAACAACGTCATCAACGCGACCAGAGCCCACATCGATGGGGCGACCGTCGAAGCATCGGGGAACGTGAGTCTCGATGCGCTGTCGACGGGAGTGGTGACCACCGTAGGGATCGCGGGCTCGGGCGCGGGTACTGTAGCGATCAGCGGCTCGTTCGCGGTCAATGTCGTCGTGACGACGACCGACGCCTATATCTCCAACGACGCGAACGTCACCAGCACCGCCGCTCCATTAATTGGAGCGACTGGGGATCCCACTCCCAAGCGTCAGTACGTATTCAATCCTGACTCTCAAGTGGACCAGGACTATTCGATCGAGCTCGGCTACGAGCACGGGCTCACGACCGGAGACGCGGTGATCTACCGCAACGGCGGTGGCGAGAGCATTGGCGGCCTCACCGACGGCGAGACCTACTACGTCATCGTGATCGAAGACGACGAGGACGAGAGCGATGAGAGCCACTCCACCGCCCTGTTCCTGGCAGCGAGCCAAGCGGACGCCGAAGCCGGTCTGAACATCATCCCGCTCGACGTCTCCGAGGCCGAGGGAAACGTCCACCGGGTCGAGGAGTTGGGCGACTCGGGAGCAAGCGCGAGAGCTTCGATCAGCCTGAAGGCCGAGGACCGCTCGATCGTATCGGCGGTGGCCGGGAGCGTAAGCGGAGCAGGGACCGCGGCCATCGGCGCTTCGTTGGCAAACAACAACGTCATCACCAACACCAGTGCTCGCATCGAAGGCTCGACGATCACTGCAGACCAGGATGTGGAGCTGATCGCTGGCTCGGTTGCGGTCGTGACGTCGGTGGCAATTGCAGGAGGCGGCGCAGGCACCTTCTCCGCGAATGGATCGCTAGCGGCGAATATCGTCGTGGGGAAGGTCGACGCGCATATCAGTGATGGGTCGGATGTCGTCCGTGCAGCAGCGGTGCGGCTCTCGGCTGACGATCTCGCGGTGGCCACCGCGTTCGCGGGGAATCTCGGAGGCGCAGGTGCAGTTGCGATCGGAGGCTCCGGATCTCTGAACACGGTGGTGAGGTACGCGACCGCGTTCATCGAAGCCTCGACTCTCGGCGCCGTCGCCGGGGCGGTGGAGCTGGACGCAGGGTCTCTGGCCATCGTGACGGGGATTGCCGCCGGAGGAACGGGGGCGGGGGCCGTCGCGATCCAAGGTTCGGCAGCCGTCAACGTCGTAGTCAACACCCAGGATGCGCACGTCTCGGATCTGGCCAGCATCACAGCCGATGCGCTCCGGATCGAGGCGAGTGATCTCTCGATCGTGACCGCAGTCGCAGGCACGGGCAGCGGCGCCGGCGTCGTGTCGATTGGCGTGGCCGCCGCGAACAACAACGTCATCAACACCACCCGGGCCTATATCGACGGTGCGACCGTGAGTACCACGGGCGCTGTCGAGCTCGACGCTTCCTCGCTGCCGGTCGTTTCAGTCGTCGGAATCAGCGGGGGCGGAGCGGGCGTCTTCTCGGGGACCGGCTCCTTGGGTGTCAACGTCGTCGTGACGACGGTCGACGCGCACATCAGCGACCACAATTCGGCCCACCACGACGAAGATTTGCCGCGCGGGGCCCGCTCGAACATCGACGCGTCCGAGATTCGCATCGCTGCTAAAGATCTCTCGATCGTTACGGCGGTGGTGGGTACGGGTGGCGGCGCGGGCGCGGTGGCGATCGGGGCAACGGTCGCGAACAACTCGGTAATCCGACACATCCAGTCAGCCATCGAAGGATCGACGCTCACTGCGCGCGAGGACGTGGCCTTGGAGGCGCAGTCACTCGGAGTGGTGACTGGCGTCGCGATAGGAGGAATCGGAGCGGGCGGCGTAGCGCTGGTCGGCTCGGGCGTCGTCAACGTCGTCGTCACGACCATCGATTCGCACATATCGGACGACTCCATCGTGACGAGCACGGCACCTCAGGGTGCAAAGAGCGACAATGCAGCTCCAGAGCGGCAGTACGTTTTCAATCCCGGAACTCGGGTAGACGTCGAAACCGACGACTCCATCGACTTTGGATTCGCGCATGGTCTGGAGACAGGCGATGCGGTCATCTATCGCAGCGGTGGGGGTACGAGCATTGGCGGGTTGACGAATGGCGAAACCTATTACGTCATCGCGTTGGACGTCGACGGGGATCCCGACAACGAGAGCCAGTCGACCGCAATCCGGTTGGCGAGTACCCAGGAGCTCGCCGAAGCGGGGACGGCCCTCGGTCTCGACAAATCGGTCGCTGGGGGCACGACCCACAGTCTCGAGCTTCCGTCGAGCGGCGCGGAGCCCGCAGCGGATGCGATCAGCCTAAAGGCAACTGACATCTCCATCGTATCTGCGGTGGCGGGAAACGGGGTCGGAGCCGGGCTCGTGGCGATCGGCGCGTCGGGGGCGAATAACAACGTCATCAGCACCACCACGGCCTACATCGACGACTCCATGATCCTCGCAGAGGGAAACGTCGGGGTCCATGCGACCTACGTCGGGGTGGCCACCGCCGGCGCCATCAGTGGCGGAGGAGCAGGCGCCTTCTCCGGAAACGCCTCCGCAGCGGTGAATGTCGTCGTCGGTATAGTCGACGCCCACGTCTCTGCGGGCTCGATGGTGGAGGCGGCCGGGCTCGACCTGACCGCTCGAGACATCTCCGTGGTTTCCGCAATCGCAGGCAACGCAGGGGGCGCCGGAGCCGTGAGAATCGGGGGGTCTCTCGCCCTAAATACGGTCACGAAGACGACGACCTCGTTCATCGACGCTTCGTCCGTCACCACCGATGGCGATGTGGGCGCGACCGCCGAATCCATCGCGATCGTGACGGGCGTCGCCTTCGGGTTTGGGGGCGCCGGCGGGGTTGCCGTGCAGGGCTCGGCCACGGTCAACGTCGTGGTCAATACCGTGGACGCACACGCGTCCAACGGGTCCAGCCTGATAACAGGCGGTAAGGTCGGGCTCGAGGCGAACGACCTCTCGATCGTGACCGCGGTTGCCATCTCGGGGGGCGGCGCTGGAATCGGGTCCTTCGCCGGCGCCGCCGCGAACAACAACGTCATCAATACCACCCGGGCCTATATCGACGGGACGACTGTGGACGCAGGGGAGGATGTCGAGCTCCGCGCTTCCTCGCTGGCGGTCGTTTCGGCCGTTGGGGTCAGCGGGGGCGGGGCGGGCGGGGTATCGGCGACCGGCTCTCTCGCGGTGAACGTGGTCGTGACGAACGTGGACGCGCATATCGGAGACCACGCGGTTGACTTCCACGACGGCGAAGGCTCGCCAAACGGAATTCGCTCGATCGTCGACGCTTCGAAGATCCTGCTGGCTGCGGAAGATCTCTCGATCGTCACGGCCGTGGCGGGCACCGGTGGCGGCGCGGGCGCCGGGTCGATCGCTGCCGCGGCGGCAAACAACTCGGTGATTCGGAACATTGAATCTACCGTGGAGGGCTCGACGCTCACCACAAGCGGAGACCTGGAGTTGCGCTCCAAGTCGGTCGGCGTGGTGACTGGCGTCGCGGTCGGAGGAAGCGGAGCGGGCGGCGTCTCGCTGGTGGGCTCGGGCGTCGTCAACGTCGTCGTCACGACGATCGACTCACACATTTCAGACGGCTCCATCGTGACGAGCGAAGCACCCCAGGGTGCAGGGGGCGACGATGCGGCTCCGGATCGGCAGTACGTCTTCAACCCCGCAACCCGCGTGGACCTCCAGACTGCCGATTCCATCGATTTCGGGTTCGTGCACGGTCTGGAGACGGGCGATGCTGTCGTCTATCGCAGCGGCGGGGGCGCGCGCATCGACGGACTGAAGGATGGCGAGACCTACTACGTCATCGCGGTAGACGACGACGCCGACCCCGAGAACGAGAGTCAATCGACTGCGATCAAGTTGGCGAGAACCCAGGCACTCGCCGTATCCGGGATCGCAATCAATCTCGACGAGTCCGTCGCCGAGGGCACGACCCACAGTCTCGAGATCCCGCCGAGCGGGGCCCCGCCCGCGTCGGATGCGATCCGTCTGAAGGCGACCGATGTCTCCATCGTGTCTGCGGTGGCGGGAAACGGTGGCGGAGCAGGCATCGCGGCCATCGGCGCTTCGTTGGCGAACAACAACGTCATCAGCACCACCACCGCCTACATCGACGATTCCACGATCATCGCAGAGGGGAACGTCGCGGTGGGTGCGGCCTCGGTCGCGGTGACCACCGCGGGCGGTATCAGCGGCGGAGGAGCGGGCATCTTCGCTGGAAACGGCTCCGCCGCCGTGAATGTCGTCGTCGGTACCGTCGACGCACACGTCTCTACCCGCTCCGTGGTGGAGGCGTCGGGGCTCGACCTTACCGCTCGGGACATCTCCGTGGTTTCCGCGCTCGCGGGCAACGGAGGGGGCGCCGGAGCCTTGGCGATCGGAGGGTCCCTCGCTTCCAATATCGTCACGAAGACGACCATCTCCTTCATCGATGACTCGTCCATCACCACCGTTGGCGATGTGAGCGCGAAGGCGGAATCCAACTCCATCGTGACGGGCGTTGCCGTCGGCGCAGTGGGCGCCGGAGGGGTGTCAGTGCAGGGCTCCGCCGTTCTCAACCTCGTGGTCAATACCGTGGATACCCATGTGTCCAACGGCTCCACCCTGAGTGCCGGGGGCGAGGTCAGGCTCGAGGCGGACGATCTCTCGGTCGTGAGCGCGGTGGCAGGTGCGGGGAGCGGGGCGGGACTCGCGTCGTTCAACGGGGCGGCCACCCTCAATACCGTCACGAATACGGCAACGGCCTACATCGACGATTCGGTGGTCTCCGCGGCGCAGGTGGAAGTGAGTGCACGGTCACTCGCAGTGGTCACGGGTGTCGCGGTAGGGGGCGCCGGTGCAGGCGGGGTTGCAGTACTGGGCTCGGGGGTCGTCAATGTCGTCGTCAACACAATCGATGCGCACATCTCGAACGGCTCAAATGTGACGAGCGATGGCAAAGTCGCTGTAAAGGCGGAAGATGTTTCGGTGATCACGGCCTTCGCCGGGAGTGGCGGAGGAGCCGGCATTGCGTCTGTGGGCGCGGCGGGGGCCAACAATAATGTCATCAACACGACCCGAGCCTATATCGACAACTCAACGGTCGCTGCAGGTGACGACATTCTCATTACCGCCCGTCGGGATGCCACGGTGGATGGCACGGGTATTGCTGGATCGGCGGGAGGTGTGGTCGCTGCCCAGGCAGCGGCAGCCATTATCAATGACGTGAGCACTACTGCCGCTTTTATCGATGGTGGGACAGAGATCCTTGAAGCGGACGATGTCAGGGTCGAGGCCTTCGACACCCGCACTTTCAATGCTGAGGTTTTCGGGGCAAGTGTTGGGGGTCTACTAGCCGCTGGCGCTTCGGTGGCCACAGCCACAGCAGGCGGTTTGACCCAGGCGTACATCGGGAACAACGTCCAGATCGGGAAGAACCCCGGCAAGACCGTTAATGACGTCATTATCAGAGCGGATTCCGACATTGATGTCGACACCAATGCGCTTGCCATTTCGGCAGGCATAGGAACGGGGAGCGCCAACGTCAGCGAGTCCACCGTCGAAGGCACCGTGAATGCCTACATCGCAGGCAGCGCCCAAGTCGAGACCACCGGCAGCATCACGGTAGAAGCTATCTCCATGGCCCACGCGGACGCGGACACACTTGGCGTCACCGCCGGTGGGATTGCGATAGGCGTATCGATGGCCAAGGCGACGGTGGAACCAGATGTCGAGGCGTACATCGGCCAGGCGGCCATGATCGACGCAGGAAACGACGTGGAGCTCCTCGCCAGAGCCGACCACGACGCGATTGCGTCCGCCGTGTCCTCGGCTGGCGGAGTTCTTGCAGCGAATGGCTCCGACAGCCGCGCTACCGTGTCCGGCACGCTGAAGGCGCACGTGGACAACGGTGCGCTTGTCCACGCCGACAACGCCGTCACGGTTGAGGCGTCCTCGAAGGCATCTGCAGATGCCGACGCCTTCGGCGTGGCCGCAGGCGGGCTTGCGGTGGGCGTGTCGCTCGCCAAGGCCGTGGTGAACCCCGAGATCACGACTTTCGTGGGTCCGAACGCGACGATCACCACGACGGCCGGCGACATCACCATTCGCTCCCTTCACAACTACGATGCTCTCGGAAACAGACTGACATCGAAGCTCGCCGATGCGCGGGCCACATCGCCGTCAGGCGGTCTGATCGCAGTGACCGGTGCGGGCGCCGACGCGAAGGCGGTCGCGGATGTCGACAGCTATGCGGACACTGGCAGCACGCTGATCGCCGGCCGGGACATATTCATAATCTCTCGTTCCGGCGACGACGCCCGTGCTGAAGCGGACGGGCTGGCGATCGGTTTGTTGGGCGTCGGCGGCAGCCTGGCGAACGCCAACGTCGCGGATAGTGACGTACCGGACGTCAGCAGTCTGACCAAGGCTCACGCCAACGCCAATACCACCCTCACCGCAGGACGCAACCTGACAATTCTGGCCCAGTCCTTCGACGCCGCCCGCTCGACCGCCAAGGCTTCCGCCGATGGTGTCGCATCTGGCGCTGGCGCCGGCAGCGACTCCCGGGTATTCCCCGATGTTCAGGCCTTCGTCGGCAGCGGCGCAGACATCGACGCGACCAATGACATCAACATCACTGCGAAGGCAGAGGCACGCTCCGTGGCTGAGGCCACGGGCGCCGCCACAGGCTTGCTGAGCGCCGGGCTGTCTGACGCCGACGCCCGGGCTAACTCCTTGGTGTCCGCCTCCATCGGTGAGCTGGCGGACGTGGATGCCGGGCACGACATCAACGTCCAGGCAATCTACAACTTTAATAGCAGCGGGGTGGGCCTCAACGACACCGTACAGGCGACGTCGAGTGGTTCGGCGGGGACGTTACTGGCTGGGATATTGGCAGGCGCAGATTCGAACGTAACCTCTGAGGTAACCGTCACGACAACCATTGGCGCCAGTTCGATGCTCGATGCTGCGAATGTCGGCAGCGTCGTTTCTAAGGCTCATAACTCCGTGACTGCGCACTCGACGGGGGACGCCGATGGTCTATTTTCCTTGGGCGGAGCCAGTGCGACCTCGGTGGTCGTTGATGTGGATACCACGGCCAATACCATCATTGGATCGAACGCCTCGCTTGATGCCGGAGACGATTTGGATGCCACCTCGATGGCCAGCTCCGACGTGACCGCATCTGCCACTGGCGCCGCCGGCCAAGAGCTCCTTGAATTCTTTGAAAACCTCTTCAGCGGCAATCTCTCGGACGTGGCCATACCTTCCATCCTCAGTGTTGGAGGTACCGCGGTCGAGGTCTCAATGGACAATACCGCCAACACCGACATCGGTGCAGGCGCACAACTGAACTCTAACGACGAGCTCAACATCATGGCCGACGCCATGGTTTCGGTCGACGCCGACGCTGCCCAGTCATCATCGGCCGTAATCGCTTCCGATGGGGTGTCTTCGATCGAAGTGTTCGTCGATTCTGACGCGCTCATCCGCATGCGCAACGGCTCAGGAGCGGAAGGGCGTGACGTTCTGATATCCGCTCGCAATGAGATCGATGTGAATGCATTTGCCGACACCGACGTAGTAGCGGACTTATTCAGCGGCACAAGTACGGCGATTTCCCGGGTCGATATCGGTTCAGCCTCAGACCCGAGTGAAGCCAAGGTAACGTTAGATGACAATGTAACAATTGTGGGCAGGACTAGCCTCACCATCGAGGCTTTGAACAACCAGAAGACTTCCAATATCGTCTCGAAGGCCAGAGCACAAGCCTTTGGCGCGCTTACTAGCACAGCGACCACACGGGCTGACGGCACGGTCCAGGTCAGGTCCACAGTGGTTTCCGGTGCCGGATCGTCTCTCTCGAGCAGTGATCTGACGGTTCTCGCCGAATCCGCCTATGCGCTAGACAGGATACCCATCAGCGAAGCCGATACCGTTGTGTCGGAGATCATCGAGGTTGCGCGGGAAGTCACGGAAACCGTCTGCGAATGGCTGCCGTGGCCGCTTGATAAGGTTTGTGAAGTCGTCACCAATATCGTGTTCGATTTGGTCGCAGTC
>JADFIY010000069.1 GCA_022566415.1 Acidobacteriota bacterium | reverse complement strand
TATGGGTTGACGGCCACCGTCGTTGAAGGCGTTCGTTTCGACAAAGCTGCGGACGCGATTGTGGTGTCGGCTCGACCTAACGCCAGGGCGCGCAGCCGATGCGGACGGTGCGGCCGTCGATCACCCGGTTATGACCGAGGGGCTGGTCGGCTGTTGGCGAGCTCTCGACGCCGACACCCAGGCCGAAACTGACCCACGGATAGAGCAGGAGAGCGACATAACGAGCCACACCGCAGCCAAGGGTCCCGACGGGCCGACAGTTCGTTACAAAGACACCCAACCGGGCGCCAGGCACATCGAGAGCCAAACCCGTCGAGACCCCCAACGCTACGAGACAACCAGCCCCGCAGCACCACCAACATCATCAATCAGGCACTTCGGTGTGCGTTACAGCGCGCGACGGCGGCAGGATAGATCCGCTGCAGCATCGGTCGGAATTGCCGCCCGAGCGCTCATCCAAGTCATTTTTCGCGCCGTGGCTTCCCTAGATCCTCGACCCAGTGGATGTACCGCTGACGTCTACGCGAGGTCAGGCCGCGTACAGGCCGCGAGAGGCCGCAAAACAGTGCGAAACAACGAGTAGCGTTGAGTACAGAAAACCCATACACAGAGTGGGCTTTCAGGCGTTTGCCCTGGTCAGCGAATTGCTGTGCAGCGGACTCATAATCCGAACGTCTGGTTCGCAGATGGAGGCCCCGTCAAAGCGTCCACGCCACCCTTGAACCTAGCTACCGGTCTACCAGGCCGACCCGCAGTCTGTTGTGGAAGTGGAGGCGTACCACTCCGTCTCCTCGATGGTTTCTCAACGACATCTCCGCCACCCTGACCACATTCTGACCACGGACGAGAGAGAACGGGGTGGGATCAGCGGGTACGGCTCGAACGAGCATTCCGCGGGCATCCCAATTCACGCCTACGAAACGGTACTGGGCGGAATCAGGCGTAACCGCCTCGATCTGACTACGGATCCGCTGGCTGGGGAATCGAGTCCGTCGGGCGTGGCTTCGGCCCCGGGAAGCCGTTCTATTGTCGCCCTCAGGCGAGCAGTGCTTGCTGTCGCCGGTCCACTCGCGCGGAGGCTCCCATACCACATCCATGCCACATGAGACCACGAAACGACGACAAACAACCGGAACCAACGAGAGGCTAGAACTCTTCTCTGGCAAGGGTTTTCGCCGATTTCCCGAGGTCCGCAATACCCCCCATATCTCTCTTGTAAAGAGAAGGTCGTCGGTTCGAATCCGACACCCGGCTCCGGTGATAACCCTTGTGCGAAGAACTCGAAAAGGCGCGCAACTCCGAGCGGTAGTCGACTCCGAATCAGTAGCCAAACAGGAGCACGCCCTTGAGCGGCAGCCCGAGCCGTCCGCTGGAATAGACGGCATCGAGGATGTTCCGAGCGTCTCGGTAGCTGGCGAAGCGCAGACGATTCCGAGTTCGTCGTAGAACGCGTCCACCTTGTATGCGAACCGCTCGACCCGGTCGGGTGGACGCTCTCGATCGGGGTAGAAGAACCACTTCGGTAAGTCACGACTCAACGCTACATCCCGGGACCAATATCGAGCAGATCCCCTGACATCGCAGCCGATATGGGCGGGCGAAGGGAGGTCATTCGCCGTTGTCCTCGCCTCCGCGACCGTGCTTCCAGTACCCGCGAACGGTTGCCTCCGTGCGGGCCAGCCCTCGATCCTCGAAGAGGTAGCGGCGGAGCCGATGCATCGCGGCGGCCTCGCCGGCCCCCCACACTCGAATGCCCTGTTCGAGGTGTGCGCCGCGAACAGCGGTGATCAGCGCGCTGCCGGGAGGCACACCGGGCGGCAGATCGCACCACTCCACGGTCGCATCCCGATGGTCGGGGAGGGCGAGTCGGGCGTCCTTGTGGGCGACTTCGATGATCACATCCACCGGCGTCCTGTCGGGTAAGGCCTCGAGTAGCTGGCTCATCGCGGGAATAGCCGTTTCGTCACCGGCCAGGAGAAAGCCGGAGGCGTTTGAGTCGATGGAGTAGCCACGGCCGGGACCTGAGACGGCGGCCCGGTGTCCGGGCGCCGCCGCCACAACCCACTCCGATGCAGCGCCGCCGTCATGGACAACGATGTCGAGGTCGAGTTCGAGCGCCACCGGGTCGACGCGTCGGGGGGTAAAGGTCCGAATCGTGGGACGCTGCCCATCCGAAAGCAAGAATTCGTTGCCGTTCCAAGCCGGCACGACGAGCGTCTGCTCTCCCAACGACGGCAACAGCAGCCTCACGCTCGACGCAGGCTTGTCAACGGTGAATCCTTCCAGGTCCGGCCCGGTAAACGTGACCCGAATCATGCGCGGAGACAAGGATTCGACGCGACGAACCACCACCTGCCGAAACGGCGGAGGTTCTTTCCTGACGCGCACCGACGCCTCGCCGGTTTCCGATGGACTCATAGCGGTCCGAGCACCGTCCCTTGGATCTTGGATTCGGGAGGTTGAAGCGTAGATACCACCTCGACAGGCAAACCAGCAGTCCATTGACCGACTCACGGGACAAGCTGAGCTAGTACCCGGCTCGCGCATATGTGGCGAAGTGGGCGGGTGGTTACGTGAGCATTCGATGTCGAAGGTGAAACCAGACCCCTGAGGTCGTTTTCGTCCAGAACCCGTTCTGAGGAGCTCGATGTGGTGAGGGAGAGAATGCCCGTGATCGAGGCTTTGCCTCTTGTTGCTGTGGTTCATGACAGGGAACCCGGTGCTGGAGACTCGCCTTCATGACCTCAACATGCACGCTAGATCGTTCATCGCGCCGATGGTCATCGTACTGACGGCTTCGGCTTGTTCGTCCTGATCGCCGACGGCTTACCGTCACCCTCACGCCCTAGGTGTGACAACCGGGGACGTTGTCCCTGGCGGAATGGTGTGACGGGTTGAGCCCTCCGAGCGAGACTGTGGGTTGAACGACTCACAGCTCCCAAGGAGGGCTCATGTCACACGCTAGATCGCAGCATCCCAACGCGCCGCTTACACCGGAAGGTCGCCGCCGCATGGTCGGCTGTGTGCTCGATAAGGGTTGGACGGTTACGGCGACTGCGCAGCGGTACCAGGTTGACGCCAAGACGGTACGTAAGTGGCGAGACCGGTACCTCGCCGACGGCGACGCCGGCCTTGAGGATCGGTCGTCTCGGCCGCACCGGTCGCCAAACCGTACCCCGAAAGCGTTACGCAAACGGGTACTGCGGCTTCGTAAGAGGCGCCGCTGGGGAGCGGACCATATCGCCTTCGAGGTCGGGCTGGCTGCCTCCACCGTGCAGGGGATCCTCAACCGGGCCGGGAAGGGCCGCCTCGATCGGGGTGACCGGGCCACCAACACGCAACCACCACGACGTTACCAACGGGAACAGCCCGGTGAGTTGATCCACGTCGACATCAAGAAACTCGCCGGGATCCCTGATGGGGGAGGATGGCACAGCCGCGGACGCGGCTACCCGGGTGAGAAGTCAACCAACAGCCACCGAGCCGGGTACCGGTACATCCACAGCGCCCTCGACGACCGTACCCGCATCACCTACTCCGAGATCCTCAACGACGAGAAAGCCATCACCGCAGCTGGGTTCTGGACCCGAGCCGCTAACTGGTTCACCTCGATCGGGATCACCCCACAACGCGTCATCACCGACAACGGCAGCTGCTACAAATCCGGACTGTGGCACCGAGCCTGCAACGCCACCGGCACCGTGGTCAAAAAGACCCGACCCCGCCGACCCCAAACCAACGGCAAAGTTGAACGCTTCCACCGCATCCTCCTCGAGGAATGGGCCTACATTCGACCCTGGACCTCAGAGATCCAACGCCACGACGCCTACACCGGCTTCATCCACTTCTACAATCACCACCGATCCCACGGATCGCTCAACTGGGCCACCCCCATATCAACCCTCGGGGACAACCTCCCCAAAGTGCACACCTAGGGTGCTCGGTATCCTGAGAGAGGAAGCGACCGATGGTCAAACAGTACGATGCCCAGCCCGAGCTGACGATCGACCTCGCCACCACCTACCGGGCCACACTCCACACGTCGCAAGGCGACATCTCGATCGATTTCTATCCCGCCGATGCTCCCCAGACCGTCAACAACTTCCTCTTCCTGGCGCGGGAAGGCTTTTACGACGGCGTCATCTTTCATCGAACGATCAGCGGGTTCATGGTGCAGGGCGGTGACCCGACCGGCACCGGGACCGGCGGGCCCGGCTATACGTTCCGCGACGAGTTCCACTCCAAGACGAGCTACCCCCGCGGCACCGTCGCCATGGCCAACTCAGGCCCGAACACCAACGGCTCACAATTCTTCATCGTCCACCAGGACGCTGGGCTGCCAAATGCGTACACGATCTTCGGTCATGTGACCGAGGGTATGGACGTCGTCGATGCCCTCGCCACCGCACCGAGCGGTCCCCAGGATCGGCCACAGGACCCGGTCGCGATCAACTCGGTGACGATCACCGAGGGCTGACGACGACCCCCGGTTTGAGTCGTCCATAACCCGGACCCACGGGGCTCTTCATCGCGGCTTGCTCTGAGGGTGCTTCGGTTGCTCGGGAAGATCGAAGTCTCAGGAGCCATCTACTCGTTGACCAAAGACCACGTCGAAACTACCCCCGCGAGGACCGGCCGCGGTAACAGGCAAAGGCACCCTCACTCGGTAGCTCAACTCGATCGTACAACCAGCACCCGTCGGCTACGGCCGTCGCTACCGGTGCAGGTCAATCCTCTCGTTGACGCTGAAACTCGAGAAAGAGTTGCACCGCACCCGCCGGACCTTGGGTGTCGAGGTAGGCCGAGCCCAGGTCGAACGACGGCGGAACCTCGAGCTCGTCGCCCTCGAGCAGGGTCGAAAACGACCTGCCTCCCAATAGGCGTCCGGCCAGGGTCACATACAGGGCGTCGAGCACGGGAACGAGCATGTGGAACACCTGTGGCCCCGCCGCCGAGAACACCACGTTGTGCCCCACCTCCGCCAGGCCTGCGAGCAGCAGATCGCCTGCAACTCGACCGTTGCGCCCGGCTGTCACCACCGTGATCCCGACGTCGGTGAGGCTGGCCTTGGTCTCGGCATCAGGTTCCTCGCCGAGCACGGCGATGACATCATCGGCGAGACCTGAGGCAACATCGGGGTCGAAGTTCGCCTTGCTGGTGACGATTGCCAACGCAGGCCGCAACGGAAGACCCAGGTCACGTCGAAAGTCGATGAGGTGCGCGACCGTCGGGTCGTCCGCAGAGGGCACGATGCTTTGGGCGCTACCACCCACCGTCTTGTCCCTGACGTAGCGACCACTCGCCAGGACGACGTCCGCCTGCATCATCAGCTCCTGGAACAACCGCCAATCGGTGTCGTTGCGAGTCGCCATCGGCGCTCCGGACGAACCCTCGAGAGCGATGCGCCCATCGATGCTGGTTATGTACCCGGTGTAGACGTACGAGCCGCTCGGACGCGGCCGTCCCCGGACGTCGTCGGCGAGATGGAGCCCTTGCAGCTCCCGCTCGACTCCCGATTCTGGATACAGCTCGATCAAAGACATGGTGCCTCCTCGCGCCCTTCACCTCGATCAACGCCTGGCGACCGTAACCCTGTCGCATATCACTCGACGCTGCCCCACCCCGCCGAGGGCCGCAGGGCGATGGAGCGATCTGGCAACCGTTTACCCAGCCTGCCGTCCTAGGCCGTAGCGCCTGCGTATCCCCGGTTCCCGTACAGGCTTCCGCTGTAGGAGGCAAGGTCGGCAAGGATGCCGATGCCCAGGATGACCCAATCGAGCCCGGTGACTCCATTGGGAGCGACGATGACCCAGGTCAGGGTGGTCCACGGCGCAAAGAAGAAGCCGACCACGGGCCAGACGAGATTGCTGAACGCTGCGTTCCACCGATCGATGTCGATCAACCACCAAACCAGTATCGCGGCGCGCGGTCCGAGGAACACCAATCCAGCGAAGAAACAACACATACCTTGCCTTCCCATCTCGCCAGTTGCGTCGTAGGCCAGACCTTAATCGGCGGCTCCCCAGCAGTGGCTGAGGCTCCGCAAACAGGGCGGATCAGGTCTGTGTCGGCATGGCCATTGCGGAGCCGTGGCCCGAGCGATCGTAGCCAAGAGCGGGAAAATGGCTCCACCTCGGTCGAGACGACCGGTCACCGGTCGGTACGCGCTGCTCCCAGCGGGAAGCGACGCTCCTGTCCGGCTGAGGGTTCGCCTCGGAGACGACCTACGTCTCGTCCGGCGCCGTTGTCGTCGTCTCGTCCGGCGCCGTGGTCGTCGTCTCGTCCGGCGC
Organism: Acidobacteriota bacterium; assembly: GCA_022566415.1. Taxonomy (GTDB): domain Bacteria; phylum Actinomycetota; class Acidimicrobiia; order Spongiisociales; family UBA5794; genus JACZST01. The sequence goes on along the minus strand of JADFIY010000069.1, from coordinate 5,367 downwards.
CGTGGTCGTCGTCTCGTCCGGCGCCGTGGTCGTCGTCTCGTCCGGCGCCGTGGTCGTCGTCTCGTCCGGCGCCGTGGTGGTCGTGGTCCCCGGCACCGTGGTGGTGGTCGTCGTCGTCGTCTTCCTGGTTCGGTAGAACCAGCTCCAGGATTGGCGGGTCACCGACCCGTCCGGATGGGTCATCACCCGGGTCACCGTGTTTCCCGATCGCTCGGCGGTGCAGGTTCGACCCCCATTGTTCCCGTAGAAGGTCACGGTGATCGAACCGCCGGTATGCGAGGTGTCGATGTACACGATGGCGTCTGAGTCGTTCCTGAAGATCACATCAGGCTTCGGGAACCCGATGGTCGCCTCGCGCACGAATGGGTAGCGAGCGAAGTACAGGCTGTGCGGTTGATGCTCGATGTCCTCATAACACGAGAAGAACACCGCGTTGTAGAACGTCGTGGCGAATTGGCTGGTTCCGCCGCCGATGTTGACCGGATTGTCGCAACATGACAGCTCACCGCTGATGATCGCTCCCGCTCGTTTGAAGCCATCGGCCAGAGTCCGCACACCGACGTGCTCGTTGATCGAGAAGGTGTCCCCCGGCATCACGATCGCACCATCGATCTTGTCGGCGAGCAATTGGATGTTGATCACCCGATTGGCACAACATGGGTGGAAGGTGGTGAAGGTCGAAACCTCGGTGATCGGACCCATCGCCTCTGCCATCTCGGTGGTGAACGCCGCTTCGTCGCCAACCTTGGTCGGTATCTGACCCTGCCCGGAACCGAGGGCGGCCGCTTCCACGACTGCGGCCAGCGCGCCGGCATCGACGACGATCGCCGGTTGGGAGGGCACGATGGTGAAGGTTCCGGACTCCTCGTCGAAGATGAAGGTGGCGTCGATAGCCGGCGTGGCGAACTCGTCGAACCGAGCCTCGACCCCGGCGTTGAGCTTCTCGCCATCGAGCGAAACGACCAGCACCGGCACAGCGGTCACCATGGGTTGGCTGGTCAACGCGGATGCCAGCCTGCCGGAGAGAAACACAATTCTCCCGGCGAAACCGTCGAGCGACAACAAGACCGGCCGGGCGACGATGGCCTTGGCCCGGTCGACGGCCGCATCGACATCGGCGGCGCTGATCACCGGGGTCAGGTCGGTCAGCGGGACCTCGACCGTGCTCCGTTTTGCCGACTCCAGCGATCCGATGATCAACGAGACGGCGACAGTTCGGTCGATCATCTGCCCCGCCTGCGGGTACTCGGGAACGGGAACGCCATTGTCGACGAGCACCGCACCCTCGTATGCGGGGTCGTCGATGACGTTGCGGTCCCAATCGTCGAGCACAACGCCAAGCAACACCTCGTCGATCGTGATCGGAACCGCCAGCTCGACGGGTGACCACCACGAACTCACCCAGCCGGTGAAGTCGGTGAACAACCCACCACGGCGCCGTGCTTCGATCGCAGCGGCGGCGAGCTGGTCCTCATCGACCTCCAGGCCAACCGTCGACCCAACAAGGGTCACCTCCTCGCCATCCACCGAGAACGTCGCCGGCTCGGTTGCGAGTCGCTCCTCATACCCGGCGATAGCAGCGGCGGCGGCGGCAACCGAAAGGCCAGACAGATCAACACCGGCGGCCGATACGGAGCGCCCCACCTTGTCCTCGTTGACCCATTCGTCATATCCGAAGCGAGCCGCGACCACGACCAGGGCGAACGCGGGGATACCGATAGCGATCCCCAACAAGATTCGTCGCATCATCCCCCTACGCCGGGCTCATGCAGCGGCGGGAGTGTACGACTCTTTGCGAAGCAGCGGTTGCCATCTCGGCCACTCCCTCCGCGCTGTATCCGGTGACTTCAGTCTGGAGCGGCATGATCGGAGGCCGGACGGCCGGCATCGGTTCGAGGCCGACCTAATCGATCGATGTAGTCATCGGAGAGGCGATGGGCTCAGCTGGCCTTGCGACGGGCTTGATCGCGGATCCGACGGCGCAGGCGGCGTCGTTCGTTGGAATCGAGCCCACCCCACACCCCTTCCGGCTGATTGGTCGACAGGGCGTATTGGAGGCAAGACTCGGCGACGGAACAGGTGTAGCAAATCGCCTTTGCCTCGAGCGTGGCGTCCTCGGACTCGTCGGTCGGGAAGAAGACGGCGACGTCGAGATTCCTGCACGCGGCATCCTCGCGCCACGGCTCCTGCGGTTCCCACATCGTCTCCAGCGCCAGCATGGTCGAACAAGCCCCTGTTCTCTCGCTCAGCAATCAACGCCGGACACCGGATCCGTGTTCCCACAATCGGGTGCGCAGCGTTGCCTCACCCGAGCACTCCCCGTCATCGGCCAACTTCTGTCAGCAGCGGGAATTGGCTAGATTGCTGCTGGCCTCGTCGAGTCGAACCCCGGGGGATCGTGGACCTGAAGGTCGAATACGATGGACAAGAGCACACCGTCGCCGAGGGGCAGACGGCTGTGATAGGCGCCGACGTCGGCGCCACCGTCCCCGTGTCGAAACCCGGCATCTCCCGGCGTCATGCCATTGTCAGACACGACGGCAACCACTGGGTAGTAGAGGATGCCTCGAGCAGAAACGGCACCTTCCACAGCGGCTCGCGTATCCAGTTCCTTGACATCGACGGCGCGACCACCATCAAGCTCGGTCATCCGACCGAGGGCCCCGAGATCGTCCTCACTCCGGCCGACGCTGCCGCGGAGACCAGGGTGGCCACCAGGGTCGCACCCCTCGCCAGACCGGTCGGGAGCAATGCCGCATCGGGAAGCGAGAAGCCGGTGATAGACCGACGCCTCGATGACCTGATCGAAGCACTCAACGACAGCGCATCATCGGTGAAGGGTCTGACCTGGTCGGTGTGGGCGATGATCGCGGTAACCGCAGCCCTCGTCGTCCTGACGCTGTTCGTCGCCATCGTCGGCAACGGCTCCTGAACTGCCCTCAGAGGTAGAGACCGCTCGAATCGTCTTCATCCGAGCTTTGCGGTGCCTCGAGGGCCCGTCGGCGCCGCATCTGTTCGAGCTGGGCCTGCGCCGACATCTGCTGGGTCAGCAATGACGCCTGGATGCCATGGAAGAGCCCTTCGAGCCACCCGACCAGCTGGGCCTGGGCGATCCGCAACTCGGATTCGGTCGGGATTTCTCGCTCCAGCGGAAGAAAGATCGCGTCCAGTTCCTCCTTGAGGTCGTCGGACAGCACGTCGCGTAGCTCGTCGATCGAATTGTGATAGATGACGATGAGACGCCGCCGACCCTGATCATCGAGACCGGATGCACGAACCTCCTCCAACATCGCTCGCGTCATCGATGCGATCCGGATCAGCTTCGACGGCTCGGTGACAAACGGCCCATCGGCGTCATCCTGCGCCGCAGGGTCGTCGGCGTCCACCACCTGCGGCGTAACCGGGGTGTCTACGGGTTCGTTCGAAGACATGGGTGCAGCTTACGGGGAATCGGCACAGCAACGTCCCGTGCCGGTTCGTCTCTCCTGCGGCGGGAGACGCGGAAAGCCCACAGGCCTGACGCGGTGGGGTTTTTGGTGGGTCACGATCGCTCGAACTCAGGCGCGACCGGCGGGCTCCCAAAGCCCCCTCCCCTCGCCGGCTCTGCCGGCTCGCGCCTCCCCAACTTCGTTGGGGAGGCGAACATGGATCCCAGCCCGAGAATCGACCACTGACGACGAGCGCGCACTGATAGGTGACCGGTCGTCTCGACAGAAGTGGAGCCATTTTTTCCCGCTCTTGCCGCTTCGCGGCGGGCCGCTCGGGCCACGCCCCCGCAAATAGCCTTCGCCGACACAGATCTCGTCGCGTCCCGTTTGCGGAGCCTCTGATTTCCCGCTCTTGCCGCTTCGCGGCGAGCCGCTCGGGCCACGGCTCCGCAGGTGGCCTTCGCCGACACAACCGGATCTTCCTACGGAGCGCCATTTTTCCCGCTCTTGCCGCTCCGCGGCGGGCTGCTCGGGCCACGGCTCCGCAGGTTCCCTTCGCCGACACAGATCTCGTCGCGTCCCGTTTGTGGCGCCTCTGATTTCCCGCTCTTGCCGCTCCGCGGCCGGCCGCTCGGGCCACGGCTCCGCAGGTGGCCTTCGCCGACACAACCGGATCTTCCTACGGAGCCTCTAGGGCCTTCCGATTCCCACTGCGCGTGGATCGACCACTCCGAAAAGCTCCCCTTCGGGATCGATAACGGGGATCGGCGAACTCTCGAAGAACGCTGCCAGTGCCCAAGCTGCATCCAGCGGATCGTCCTGTTCGAGCGCCACCGGCGGCTCCATCAGCTCCGCGACAGCCCGGTCATGCGGTGCGGCCACCAACTCGGCTCGCCTGGCGATTCCGACGAGTAGGCGCTCTTCCACGACTGGGACGACCCTCGCCGAGGTGACCCGGGCCGCGTCCTCTGCCCGCATCGCCGCTCCCACAAACTCCGGCTCCTCGGCGAAACGGAAGCATCGCGGAGGGGCAGCGCGAACGATGAGCGCCCCAGTCGGAGCGGCATGGATCAGCTTGCGTCCTTGGCCGAAGAACTGACGGTGGAGCCAAGAGCCTCCTGGCTCGCCGACCACCAGCAGGGTTTCCGAGTCCAACGCATCGACGATCGCGGCGGCTCCGCCGGCTGGTTGTACCGAGCGAGACAACCCAGGCGCATCCCGCGCCAGGTCATCGAGCAAGGCCCTGGCCGAAGCCTCGCTGGCTCCCGGCGCCGGTGCGGTAACCAGCGACCCTGGAACCGCCAGATGCCTTGCGATCCGATAGGCGATGGCGGCGGCAAGCATCGAGTTGGGGCCGGAGCCCACCGCGGCCGTTACCGCCTGGATGCGGTCGGTCTGCACCCGATGCGGAGCGACCGCGCTGACCAGGTCGAATGAGGTGAGCTTCTTGGTTACCAGGACGTCAGAACGGGCGCCGATACAGGCCCCTCTGAGATCTCCCTCCACGCGGACCGGGTGTCCATCGCTGAGTATTTCAGCGACCTCGCTGGTGGCGCTGCCGCGAGTCCATACAACGTTCCAAGGCTGATATCCCCGGGCCCGCTTCGACTCCTGGTCGCCGATCGGTTCGGAAGTGCGATCGTCGGCCGAACCCCTGGCAGTTTGATCGGGCATTCCGCTCCATGTTGCGAGCCCGGCCAGGCTATCAGCCGCCACCGACATCACAACCCTGGTTTTCGCGACCTCAGCGCCCCACCAACCCTGGGTTGGCCCGCAACCCCTGAACCCAGGGTTGGCAGGGCGATATATGTGCCTGTTCTGTTGCAGCACATCCCTGACACATGTCGCGGGTCTTCCCTGACAGTGTTGGGGGTATGTGGAGTGAGATTGCCATGAGTGTGCGTCGTGCCATCGCGGAGGCGGATGTGTCGACGTTGAA
>JADFIY010000068.1 GCA_022566415.1 Acidobacteriota bacterium | reverse complement strand
TTGCCCTCGGGTTGGCATTGGCACTCCTTCAAAAAACATTCGGGATCGTTTCACTTCCTGGATCAGACGCGTTCCTGATTGACGCCTATCCCGTGTCGATAAGCACCACCGACGTTGTTTTCGTGGGCGTGATGGCGCTTCTCCTGTGCATGAGCGCCGCCCTCTATCCGGCGTCGCGCGCAGCAGCTATCGAGCCAGCCGATGCGGTGAATATGAGCGGATGAGAGGGGATATGCGTTTTCTCGGCAGTTTGAGCCCCTGAAGGCGCCGGCTTCACACAAATTCGGCAGAAAACCACGGCTTTCGGGAGGCGGTTTGCTTGTAAAGCGTATTGCCGCCGCCGTATATTTGCGGTTCTGTACCGAAATACCGGACAGTACTAGTGTGCACAAGTCGTCCCACCGTCGGATTGTGCATTTTTTGAAACGCCAGACCCCCGGATTGATGGCGAGAAGAGATATACTTACTGGAAAGGGCCCCGTCGCTGGAAACCATGTTTCCCACGCGCACAACAAGGCCAAACGCGTTTTTGGAATCAACATTCAAAAGAAGCGTTTTTACATCCCGGAAGAGGATCGTTGGATAACGCTGAAAGTATCGGCAAAGACCATCAAGACGATCAACAAGAATGGAATTTCCGCTGTGCTCAAAAAAGCACGCGCGAATGGCATCAACGTTTGACCTACAGGTAGGAATTAATGGCCAGAGGAAAAGACGTTCGAACGAAAGTGATTCTGGATTGCACGGAAGCTCCCGGAACCTCCCGCTATGCAACGATGAAAAATCGTCGCAACACGCCGGACCGTTTGGAACTGAAAAAGTATAATCCTGTCCTTCGTAAGCACACGATTCACAAAGAGACCAAGTAGTCTCTGGCTCGCTCCTCGAGCAAATCCGATGACACTGATTAGCAATGGCAAAGAAACAGTCCTTCGGCGATAAGATCCTCAGGCAACGCGCCGAGGTAAAGAAAATGGCCAAGCTGGTCATCGCCGAAAAGAAAGCAAACGGACATTACAGCTACCGTCAAAAGATGGTAAGCGCGAGCGACGTTCAGTCTGAAATCGCAGCTGCAAAAGCCCGATCGTAACCCAGCGGCCGCGAGGCCGACATGTTCGGGGTGTAGCGCAGCTCGGTTAGCGCATCTGCTTTGGGAGCAGAGGGTCGCAGGTTCGAATCCTGCCACCCCGACAACAATTCGGCTCGCTTCTACAAGAGGCGGGCCGATTTTATTCTGGCCCATCTTCGCCATGACGGCAGGTGACCAGACAAGCAAACCGGATGCTATATTCCGGTCCGTTCTTTCTCATCCTGCGCCCGTAGCTCAACTGGATAGAGCAGTGGACTTCTAATCCGCAGGTTGCAGGTTCGAATCCTGCCGGGGGTACGAGGCTCTCGTAGTCCCCGATTCGGACGAGTCCCTCTGGGCCACCGGCTAACGGCCACCGGGCACGCGGGGTTGGATCTCCGACCGGGCCAGGAGGCCGGAGACCGGGGACAGGAAGCCGGAGGCCGGAAACCGAAGGCCACGAGTCGAGTGCGGCTTCGACCTCGCTACCCTCGATGCTGACGGGGACGGTTCTCCGTTCACATGGTGGCCGTAGCTCAGCCTGGTTAGAGCGCCTGGTTGTGGTCCAGGAAGTCGCGGGTTCGAATCCCGTCGGTCACCCCAAACCTCTATCACTGGAGCAGTTCTTGCACACCGAGGTCAAGGAAACGGGCCGATTCGAGCGCACCCTGACCGTCCGGCTCGAGGCGTCCGAGTTCGAAGGCGCCAAGGCACGGGCCGCCAGGACAATGTCGAAACAGATGAAGATCAAGGGGTTCCGCCCCGGTAAGGCGCCGCTGGAGATGGTGGAGCGGATCGTCGGTGCCGACCGCGTCAAGTCCGAAGCCATCGACCTCATGCTCCCCGAAGTCGTTGCCGCTGCCATCAAAGAGGAGGAGCTCGATCCGGCCACGCCGCCGACCATCATCGCCTCTCGGGACACCGACGACGGGAGCATGGAGATCGATGTCATCATCACGTTGTGGCCGACGCTCGATGCCATACCGGACTTCTCCGGCCGCAAAGTCGAAGTGGAGCCTCCGATAGTCGAGCCGGAGGAGATCGATCGACAGATCGATGCGCTGCGCAACCAGTTTGCCGACCTCGAGGACGTTGACCGTCCTGCCATCGCCGGCGATTTCGTGCTGGTCAACGTGAGTGTCCACGATGGCGATGACGAGATCGAAGAAGCCGCGGCCAACGACCTGCTGTACGAGGTCGGCTCGCGCAGCTTCATCCTCGGCCTCGACGAGGTGCTCATCGGTGCGGCGGTCGGGTCCATCGCCGAAGGAGAGGGGACCCTCCCTGAGGGCTTCACCGACCGGGGCGGCGACACCGTCACCCTCAGAGTGTTGGTCAAGGCAGTCAAGCTCAAACGGCTTCCCGAGCTCTCGGATCAATTCATCGCTGAGGTCACCGACTTCGACTCTGAGGCAGAGCTGCGCACCCAGCTCGAGGAGAGCATCCACGATCTGAAGGTGCAAACAGCCCGCGCCGAGTTCGAAAGCCGGGCCATCGAGGAGTTCGTTGCCGACCTCGACCTCGAGCTGCCCCAGGGCCTCATCGAGGCGGAGACCGAATCGCGCATCCGCAGGGTGTTCGAGAGCCTGCAAAGCGACGGTGTTGGGTTCGAGGACTATCTGCGGATCATCGGTCAGGATCAGGCCTCGTTCACCGAGGGCATGCAGGCCCAAGCGGTCTCGGCGTTGTCGACGCGGATCCTGCTCGAAAGCATCATCGCCATCGACGGGCTCGAGGTCGAAGACGATGAGTATCGAGAGGCCGTCGAGGCCCTGGCCCGTTCGGCCGATAACAGCGTCGACGAGATCGAGCAGGTTCTTGCCTCAGGTGGTAAAAAAGAAGCACTGACCAGTGATATCCTCCAGAGGAAAGCGCTGGAGCGGATCGCTGCGGCGGCCGAACCGGTCGATTCTGAAGGCAATGCGGTAGACCTAACGTTGAACGCCGCGTCTTCCGATCATACGGACGAGACGCCCGCAGGGGTGTCCCACGATGTCGAGGAGTGAGATGAGTTATCTAATCCCCACCGTTGTCGAACAGACCCCGAGGGGCGAACGAGTATTTGACATCTACAGCCGGCTGCTGAAAGACCGGATCGTGTTCCTCGGCAACCCGATCGATGACGGAGTGGCCAACATCATCATGGCCCAGCTTCTCCACCTGGAGGGCGAGGACCCCGACAAGGACATCGCGCTGTACATCAACTCGCCTGGGGGATCCACCTACGCCCTCATGGCGGTGTACGACACGATGCAATTCGTCAAGCCCGACGTCGCCACGTACTGCATGGGCCTCGCCGCCTCTGCGGCTGCGGTGCTGCTGGCCGGCGGCGCAAAGGGCAAACGATTCTCACTTCCCCACGCACGGATCATGGTCCACCAGCCGCACGTCTCTGGTGTCGGCGGCCAGGCCACCGACATAGAGATCCACGCCAAGGAGATCCTCAAAACGCGCGAGGAGATCAACGAGATTCTTGCATTCCACACGGGCAAGACGCTTGAATTGATCGCGGAAGACACCGATCGTGACTTTTGGCTGAGCGCCGCGGAAGCGGTCGAGTACGGTGTTATCGACACCATCCTGCAAGGGAGACAACTGGAAGCGGTCGCCGGTTAGGGAGAGTCTCAGTGGCCAAAAATGAGGGAACCGAGCTGCTGAAATGCAGTTTCTGTGGCAAGTCCCAGAAGCAGGTGAAGAAGCTCATTGCGGGACCCGGGGTTTACATCTGCGATGAATGCGTCGATCTGTGCAACGAGATCATCGATGAGGAGCTCTCCGCTACCGAGGAGATCTCATTTACCGAGCTCCCCAAGCCCAACGAGATCTTCGACTTCCTCAGTCAGTACGTCGTCGGCCAGAAGCTGGCCAAGAAGGTCCTCTCGGTTGCGGTCTACAACCACTACAAACGAATACGCGCAGGACAGCGGGCGACCGAAGAAGACGTCGAGCTGCAGAAGTCCAATATCCTGCTCGTCGGCCCCACCGGTTCCGGCAAGACCCTCCTGGCACAGACGCTGGCCAGGATGCTCAACGTCCCATTCGCCATCGCCGACGCCACTGCCCTCACCGAAGCCGGCTATGTCGGTGAGGACGTGGAGAACATATTGCTCAAGCTGATCCAGGCCGCCGACTTCGACATCAAGCGCGCGGAACAGGGGATCATCTACATCGACGAGATCGACAAGATCGCCCGCAAGGCGGAAAACCCGTCCATCACTCGCGATGTCTCCGGTGAAGGGGTGCAGCAGGCCTTGCTGAAGATCCTCGAAGGGACGATTGCGTCCGTGCCACCCCAAGGCGGGCGCAAACATCCACACCAGGAATTCCTCCAACTCGACACCACCAACATGTTGTTCCTTTGCGGCGGGGCCTTCGCCGGCCTCGAAGACATCATCGTGTCCAGAATCGGGAAGAACACGGTCGGCTTCGGTGCCGATGTGCGCTCGGCGGACGAGGTGCGCCCGTCCGAGGTGCTCTCCGAGGTGCTCCCGGAGGATCTGCTCGCCTACGGCCTCATCCCAGAGTTCATCGGGCGGCTTCCTGTGGTGGCCACCGTCGATGATCTCGACGTGGAAGACCTGGTCTTGGTGCTTACCGAGCCAAAGAACTCCCTGGTCAAGCAGTACGCCAAGTTCTTCGAGATGGACGGGGTCGAGCTGGTCGTCACCGACGAGGCGCTTGTAGCCATCGCCCAGCAGGCGATGAAGCGGGGTACCGGCGCCCGCGGGTTGCGGGCGATCATGGAGGAGGTCCTCCTCGACACCATGTACGAGCTGCCGTCGCGTTCCGACGTGGCCAGAGTCGTCATCGATGAGCAGGTCGTGCGCGACCGGGTGAACCCGACGCTGGTCCCGATCTCGGATCTCGCCTCTGCGGATTTGCCAGAAGAGCGATCTGCTTAGCCGCTCGGGAGCGTCGCTCGGCTTCGCCGAGCTCCCGTATTACGTATTACGTATTACGTAGACGAACTATGCAAGGGCTGGCCGTTTGACGGCCTGCCCTTGTTTCCACACGTGAGTGACTCGTTCGCGATCACCCCAACCGGTGTTGTCGTCCAGCGGATCGAAGTCGATGGCGATGACGTCGGCGTCGTACCCGGCCACCAGCTGCCCCGACGCCGGTGCCTGGGGCCCGAGAGTGAGCGGCCCGGTGGCCGTAGCGGCCTCAATCGCCTCCAGCGCGCTCATCCCGGCGTCCTGGAGATGCCGGATCTCCAAGCTGTTGCGGCCGTAGCCATCGCCGGAGATGAAGATATCAGTGCCCATGGCGATGGTGACCCCGGCTGCGATGGCGATCTTGAGCCCCTCGGCGTGACGGTCGGCGATGGCCACCCCCTTCTCGTAGGCGTAGCGGGTGAGGATGTCCTCCATCTCCACCAATTGGGCAACGATGTACCGGGTTGGGACCAGGATGGCGTCACGCTCGATCATCAGCTGGGCGGCTTCTTCGTCCAGATACGACCCGTGCTCGATGGTCTTCACCCCTGCGTCGAGTGCGGCCATGATCCCCGCCTTGCCGTGGCAGTGGGCGGCAACGACCCGCTCGGCGCGACCGGCCTCCTCGACGATGGCCCGCAACTCCTCGCCAGAGAATTGTTGATGAATCGGATTGTCGACTTCCGAGAGGACGCCTCCGGAGGCACAGATCTTTATCACCCTGGCGCCGCGTCGCAGTTGCAGACGCACCGCCTTGAGACACTCCGGGACGCCGTCACACATCACGCCAAAACCCGAGCCCGACTGAACCCAGTCGAGGGGGAAAGCGTGGGTGTCTCCGTGGCCGCCCGTGGTCGAAAGCACGTCCCCTGCGCCGTAGATGGTGGGCCCGGTCATCGATCCGTCTTTGATCGCCGGCTGCATCATCAGCCCGAGGCCCCCTGTCTCGCGCACCGAGGTGATGCCGCCGTCGAGGGTGCGACGCACGTCGGCCACGGCGCGTGCTGTCTGCGTTATCGGGGAGCCTTTTGCCCACGTCTCGGGGTCCGGCGTGTGCTCACCGATGAAGTGTCCGTGGCACTCCCACAACCCAGGGAGCACGGTTGGCACGCTGCTGACTGCTGCGTCGGGGGTGGCCGGCGCATCGGAGGCAGGCCCGGCGTAGGTGATCGTCGAACCGTCGATGACCACCGTTCCATCGGTGACCGGGTCGCCGCGTCCAGGGATGAGCAGGTCGGCATTGATTCGAACCGACACGAGCGGCACCTCCGGCGCGGTATCTGGGGCGGCAACGCTAGTTGAGTCGCAAGTCGCAAGTCGCAAGCAACACAGCGTCTTGTGTCTACGTAACTGGTGTTACTTCGCGAAAGTAGCTAGTGCGTTTGTGTTACCACGGATTGTATCTCGACGGCCACCTGCTGTGGCCATATGGTTTAGGTGAGGCTGATGGTCGAATGGGGGAATCGCTCCGGCTCGGGTAATCGGGAAGGTCGGTGCGATGGGAGACCAACGCCAGCAGGGGGAGTGGTGGAGCGGGGTCGGAACCCACACCGGGTTCCGACCCTTGCGCTTGGGGCAGGCCACTGGGTTGCCGTATCACGTATGACGTAACACGACGTCGCCCGGTCCTCGTAATACGTTGTACGTGATACGTAATACGGAAGCGGGGCGAAGCCGAGCGGTACTGAGGCGAGCGAAGCGAGCCTCAATTCTTTGGCAGCATCGCCGGGATGAAGGCGCTCTCCTGGCTCCACAACATCCAGCCGAGTCCAGCGGCCTCGGCCGCCGCGATGCTCTCTCGCACCTGTTCCGGTGACTGGCTGAAAGCCTGGAGCCACGGCCGCAGTAGTGCTCCACCCGTCGCCTTGGGTATACCCGTCGCCAGAGCGTCGCCGACGACGATCCCGGGATAGTCGTTCGGCTGATCGAGATTCCGCCACCCACTTGCATAGTGACTCGGGTAGATCATCGGGCTGATCGCGTCGGCGGCACTGGAAAGGTCGGTCACCCGCTGACCGACCCCCTGGTCATTGCTCGTCGACATCACAATCCCGAAGATGTCGGCGGAGACAACGCATCCCTCGTCATGGATCAGCTCGGCGGCACGGGAGATGAACGCGGAAATCGTTGCCACCCTGACCTCCTCATCCGCCGGCTGGGTGTAGACGATCTCTTCGATGTTGCCGTCGGTGGGGAACCGGGCGTAGTCGAACTGGATCTCGTCGAACCCCATTTGACAGGCCTCGACGCCGAGGGCGATCGGATATTCCCACGAGTCCGGGTTGGTCGGATCGAGCCACGCTTGGCCCGCCGCGTCCACCCAGATGGCCCCGTCGGCATCCTTGATCGCCGTGTCCGGATTGTTCCGGGCCCGAGGCGCATCCTGGAAGGTGACGATTCTGGTGATGGTGTACAGCCCGGCGTCCTTGGCTTGGGTCAGCACCGTGGCGGGGTTGTACACGACCCGCTTCGCCGCCCCGGAGACGTTCGATTCGTAGCGAACCGCGCCCTTTTCGTCCTTGGTGTCGAAGACGAAGGTGTTGATGACCGAGTCCTCAGCCATCACCAGCAGCGAGGCAAACCGCGCGTTGTCGCCTGCCGCAGCCGGGCTGATGCGCATGCCCTTCACGAGGAACGGCTCGAGCACCGCCTCGAGCGACCGGGCGCCGGCGGCCAAAGGGACCGCGATGGTGCTGTATCCGGGTTTGGAGATCGTGACCAGGCCGGGTTGGGCCGACGCCAGCTCGAACGCCCCATCGGCGCCGGTCACCGCAGACCGCTCCCCGCTGTGCACCAGGGCACCGGGGATCCCCTTTCCCCCTGGATCGGTGACCAGGCCGTGGACGATGATCGGGCTCAGAGCCACCCGCGTCGAATCCCCCGCCGCTGAGTCAATCGTCATGATGGCGCGGTGAAACCCCACCGCAGTCGCCTCGATCTCAGCAGGCAGCCGGATGGAGAGCTCTACGGTCCCGTCCGGTCCGGTGATGTGCTCGCTGCCTCCCGCAAGCACGACGGCGCCTTCCAGCGGGATGTTGTTGCCGACGACCGAAACCACCACCGTCTCGGTCCCGTTGAGAAACTGGTATCCGAACAACGCGGCGGCCGCGAACAGCACGATGGTGGCCAGGCTCCTGGCGAGGCGAAATATGCGCGATGTCTCGCCCTGCGGGTTTTTGGACCTGCGGAACGGGCGCCGGCGTTTGGTCCGTCGCATCGATGGGATTCTACGATCAACCTTGCCTTCTCGACACCCCAACGCTCCGGTACACTTGCCGCCTGTCGAGGAGCGCGATGACCGAGAGGCATGATGAGGGCAACGTACGAGCCGCAAGCGGTCGAAACGCGCTGGTACTCCGTTTGGGAGGACGCCGGCACCTTCAGGCCTGAGACCAACCCGGACGGTCGGCCGTTCTCCATCGTCATACCGCCTCCCAACGTCACCGGCAGCCTGCACATGGGCCACGCCCTCGACCTCACGATCCAGGACGCCATCATCCGGCGGAAGAGGATGCAGGGTTATGCCGCGTTGTGGATCCCTGGGACGGACCATGCCGGCATCGCGACTCAGAACGTGGTCGAGCGCGAACTGGCCAATGAGGGCATGACGAGGGACGACCTTGGTCGAGAAGCCTTCGTCGAAAGGGTCTGGGCGTGGAAACGGTCTTCAGGGAACCGCATCACCGAGCAGATGCGAACCATGGGCTTCTCGCCAGACTGGACTCGCGAGCGCTTCACGATGGACGAAGGCCTATCCAACGCGGTGCGCAAGGTCTTCGTCGAGTTGTATCACGAGGGATTGATCTATCGAGGGAACCGGATCATCAACTGGTGTCCGCGGTGTCACACCGCAATCTCGGACATCGAGGTCGAACATGAGGACGAGGTGGGCGAACTCACCTATATCAAATACCCCTTCCTCGAAGGGGACGGCTACCTGACCGTCGCCACCACCCGGCCGGAGACGATGCTCGGCGATACCGGGGTGGCGGTCCATCCCGACGACGAGCGGTATCGCGACGCGATCGGGAGGACGATCCTGCTCCCGCTCCTCGACCGCGAGATCCCGGTCGTCGCCGACGAGGCCGTCGACATGGACTTCGGCACCGGCGTGATCAAGATCACCCCGGCTCACGACGCGCTCGACTTCGAGATCGGGCAGCGTCACGGCCTGGAGGCGCTGAAGGTGATCGATACCGAAGCCAAGATCACCGCCGTCGGCGGCCCGTTTTTGGGCCAGGACCGGTTCGAAGCACGAGAAGCGGTTCGGCACGAGCTCAAGGCGCGCGGCTATTTGGAGAAGGTTGAGGATCATCACCATTCCGTTGGCCATTGCTCACGTTGTGGCACGGTGGTCGAGCCCCTGCTGTCTATGCAATGGTTCGTGAAGGTGACCCCGCTGGCGATTCCGGCGATGGCGGCCGTCACCGAGGAGCGGACCAGGTTCGTGCCAAAGCGATGGGAGAACAACTACCTCCGTTGGATGGAAAACCTCCGCGACTGGACCATCAGCAGGCAACTGTGGTGGGGACACCAGATCCCGGCGTGGTATTGCGACGATTGCGGCGAGGTCGTCGTTTCGATGGAGGATCCGACCGAGTGTCCCCAATGCGGCTCGCACGAGCTGCACAGGGACGAAGACGTGCTCGACACCTGGTTCTCTTCTCAGCTATGGCCGTTCTCGACGATGGGGTGGCCCGAGGAGACCGACGATCTGGCTACCTATTACCCGACGGACGTACTCGTCACTGGTTTCGACATCATCACCTTCTGGGTGTCGCGCATGCTGATGATCGGCATTCATTTCACCGGAACCGAGCCATTCGCCGACATCCTCATCCACGGGCTGATCCGCACCGGCGATGGCAGGAAAATGTCAAAGTCCTTCGGAAACGCAGTTGATCCGCTCGAGCTGGTCGACCGGTACGGGGTTGATCCGCTTCGCCTGGCGTTGCTGAAGGGAGCCGCTCCCGGCCACGACATCCCCTTCGATGAGCAGTGGGTCGATGGGACTCGGCGCTTTGGCAACAAGTTGTGGAACGCGCTTCGGTTTGCCGTGGACCATGTAGGGATCACCGGTGTGCCGATCACCGGGAACTATCCAACGGATCCGGGTCCCGAGGACGCCTGGATCCTGAGCAGGTTGGCAGAGGTCACCACCGAGATCGACCGCCTGTTCGACGAGTACCGCCTTTCCGACGCTTACTCCCTGTTGTACAACTTCGCCTGGGCCGAAGTCTTCGACTGGTATCTGGAGCTTGCCAAGACACCGCTCCGTGATGAGGAACGTGGCGAGCAGACCAAAGCGGCACTCGGCGTCGTGTTGCGCGATCTGCTCAAGCTGTTCCATCCCGCAATTCCCTTCCTGACCGAGGAGCTATGGAGCGAGCTCGGCGATGGCAGCCTGCTCATCAACGGCGCCTGGCCGGAGCCCCTGAGCATCGAGGCGCCACCCACGATGGGAATCCTCCAGGATCTCATCGCCGGGCTGCGGAGGTTCCGTTCCGAGCACCGGATCTCCCCGAAGGTGAAATTTGAGGTCATCCTGCATGACCCCGACGGTGTAGGCGCAGATTGGTGGCTCGACCACCTGACAGGCCTGGCCGGCGTCGCGATCGCTGACGGTGAGCCAAGCGCTGAAGTCGCGACGAGTCGGGTGGTGGCCGGGCCGGTGCAGGCGTTCATCCCTCTCGAAGGACTAGTCGATCTCGATCACGAGCGATCTCGTCTGGCCAAAGCAGTCACCGAGACCGCCGCTGAGTTCGATCGCTCGCAGGCGAAGCTGGGCAATCCCAAATTCCGTGAGCGCGCCCCGGCAGACGTCGTCAGCTCCGAGGAGACCAAAGCCGACGAGGCGAGAGCCCGCCTCGACAACCTCGAAGCCCAGCTCGCCGAGCTCGGTTGACCTGATGAGCGACGCTCCTAGGATCGCTACCCGGGACGAGGCCCTCGCTTTTCTCGACGCCAGGATCGGGCACGGCATCAAACCGGGCCTGGAACGCATCACCGGACTGCTCGACCTCATGGGCGACCCACAGTTGGCGTTTTCGATCGTCCACGTCGCAGGAACCAACGGCAAGACGACGGTGACCCGACTCGTTG
Organism: Acidobacteriota bacterium; assembly: GCA_022566415.1. Taxonomy (GTDB): domain Bacteria; phylum Actinomycetota; class Acidimicrobiia; order Spongiisociales; family UBA5794; genus JACZST01. The sequence continues at coordinate 622 of JADFIY010000068.1, read as the reverse complement.
CGGAGATCCTCGGTGCACACGGGTATCGGACGGGGACGTTCACCTCACCACACCTCCATCGAGTCGAAGAGCGCATATCCATCGACGGTGAGCCGTTGACCAGTGAGGCGTTTGCCGCCGCGGTGGCCGACATCGCCTGGTTTGTAGAGGAATACGAGCGCCGGCGTGGTTCCGGCGTGACCTACTTCGAGCTCATCGCAGCGCTCGCCCTTTCGACTTTTGCCGCCTCCGCCATCGACGTTGCCGTCGTGGAGGTCGGGCTCGGGGGACGTCTGGATGCGACCAACGTCGTTGCCTCAGATGTGGCGGTCGTCACCGGGATCGCGATGGATCACGTCGAGTATCTCGGCGAGACGATCGCCGAGATCGCAGCCGAGAAGGCGGCGATCATCGACCATGACGGAACGGTCGTCACCGGCCCGTTGCCGCCGGCCGCCGAGGGAGCCGTCACCGCCCGAGTTGCTGAGACCAAGGCGCGGTGGTTTCGATCAGGGGACGACTTCCTTGTCTCAGCAGAAACGGTCGCGGTCGGAGGCTGGGTAGCCGATATCGAGGGTGTCTATGCCCCATACGCGGACCTGTACCTGCCGCTGCATGGCCTTCACCAGGTCACCAATCTGGC
>JADFIY010000067.1 GCA_022566415.1 Acidobacteriota bacterium | reverse complement strand
AGGATCGGATCGGAAATCGGAAGCACGAGCACCGCACCCGCAGCAACCAAGGCGCTCAGCCACGCCAGGGCGAGTCTGGTTGGCTGGCCACGTGCCACCAGAACCTGTCCGATGAAAAGCGCAGAAGCGGCCAACACCACACCGGAGGCCGCCACGCCCGAGACGAGAGCGGTCGGCCGAAAGTCCTGCCCGAATGCAACCGCTACCAGAGTCGGCCCAATCAGGGCGCCGACGAAGCCGCCGACCACCGCAAGCGCCACCCCGGCGATACCGAGTCCCCGAGCCCATGAGCGGAGCTCGCGCTCTTCGCCGGTGGCAGCCATCTCGGTGAATGGCGGAAGCACCCTGGCGATCAGGTTGTAGCCGAGGGTCAGCGGGGCCCTGGCGAGGAGCAGCGTCGCAAATGTGATGGAGAATTGGACGTCCGTGGCGCCGAGGCCACCCGCTACCAGCGGACCGGCGAGGAGCAGCGCCTGCGAGGCGGCAGAGGACAAGACCAGCCCGGAGAGCAAGCCGCGTTCACCCATGGTGTCGATGTGCTCATCGGTGAGATCTCGCCGCGAGCTGGGCATCGGCTGCTCCGGCCGCTTCCACGGACGCCACAGAAAGATGACCACTGGCCCGAGCACCTGGGCCCAGGCAAAACCCTGGACGGTCGCACCCATCGTCACAACGCCGATGGCGAGGGCAAGGCGGAATAGAGAAGCAGTCGCGCTGACGTACCCATAGGACCGGAACCGGCGATAGCCGGCGAGGTAACCACGCCCGACAGCAAAGAAGAAGTGGAAGGAGACGGTGCCGATGATGAACCAGACAAACGACGTATCGCCGAGGAAGTAACTGTCCGCCGTCGACCAGACGACGACGGCGCCCACGCCGGCACTGGAGACGGTCAGTGCTACCGCACGAACGGGCACAACCCAGCCCCTGGCACCGAGGGTGAGCCTCCGAATCACGAACTGCTCGATCGGCAACAGGATGATTACGAAGGCGAGGAAGTGAGCGGTGAGCAGCGCTCCGATAGGTGCGAACCCCTCCGCACCGAGGCTGTGGCCTCCGAGAAACTGGTAGGCATAGGCGGCGAGACCGGCGACAAAGCTGCCAACCACGATGTCGAGCGTGCCGTCGGAGCGCATATAGGAATATCGAGTGGCGCGAGAGGGCGTCGACTCGGATGGCTCGAGTTGGGTGGGATCGTCGGTCACAGGCTCATGTCACGAGGGCGATCGGGAGGTTACCCGGCCACCCGGCGCCTGCCGGTGATAGGCACGACTACTAGAGCGCTCGATTTATCATGCGGCTGCTGTGACCGCCTCCTCCGTCGACTCCCACGCGCATCCATTACTGGCGGCCGCTGCGTCCGTTTTCATCCCCGGACTCGGGCAGTGGATCGCAGGCGATCGGAGAAAGGCGAAGATCCTGCTCGCCATTGACACGGCCCTCGTCGTCATCCTGCTCTTGTTCTTCAGAGACAAGGTTTCGGTCGTTACTGCTTTCTTCCGCCCGACGACCCTTGCCTTGATGATGGTGGGCAACATCATCCTGCTCGCCTACCGGGTGTGGGCAGCCGACGACGCCTACCGCACCGCTTCCGATGGGGGCCGGCCGGTGGGCCGCACGGTCGGCATCGCGGCTGCGGTCATCCTCGGTATGGTGCTGATCGCCCCGCACCTCGTCTTCGCTCGCTACGACCTCATCCAGTACGACCTGCTGCTATCGACATTCGACGGTGGCGAGACAGCAGGCGCCGACACCGAGCCGCCGTCGACATCGACCCCTCCGGTCGGCACATCATCGGACGATCCGACGACGCTGCCACCGACTACCACAACCACGCTCCCTCCGCCTCCTCCTTGGGAGGAGCTCGAGCGCCTCAACATCCTGTTGCTCGGTGGGGACCTCGGCGTCGGGCGCTCCGGCATCCGAACCGACACCATGATCACGATGAGCATCGACCCGAAAACCGGGGAGGCGGCGCTGTTCCAAGTGCCGCGGAACTGGACGTACGCCCCGCTACCCGAAGGGATGGGGGTCTGGGACTGCGACTGCTATCCGGAGCTGATCAACGAGCTCTGGCTCGCAGGTGAGCAGTGGCCGGAGGCGTTCCCCGGACCGGGGTCGCCGTCGGAGAACGCGGTCAAGAGCGTGGTCTCGGAGTTCCTCGGCATCCCCATCCACTACTACGCGCTGGTGAATCTCGACGGCTTCACCGACATCATCGATGCGATCGGTGGGGTAGACATCTACGTGCCGACCAGGATCGTCGACGACGAGTATCCGACGCTCGACGGTGGCTTTACCCGCCTGGTCATCGAACCCGGTATGCAGCACATGGATGGAGAGCAGGCCTTGTCCTATGCGCGAACCAGGCACCAGGACACCGACTACGCCCGTATGGGTCGACAGCGGTGTGTGATCGAAGCGGCGATGGAGCAGATGACGCCGACCGACCTGATCACCAGCTTCCCGACGATCGCCGACGTCATCAAGCGTACGGTGACCACCGACATCCCGCTCGACCTGCTTCCCGATCTCGTTGCCCTCTACCCGAAGATCGACCTCGAAGAGATCGTGTCGATCCGGTTCATCCCTCCGACTTACCACTTGAGGTACCGCGACGATGGGAAGCGGGGCGCTATCGCCAATATCGATCTCGTCCACGAGCACGTGCAGTTGGTCCTGGAGGACCCGGAGCGAGCGGTGATCGAACTCGGTTTGGAGGAGAGCGAGAGTTGTCCCGAGCCTCCGCCACCGACGGAGCCGGGAAGTTAGAGCGCGCACCGACAGGTGACCGGTCGTCTCGACAGAAGTGGAGCCATTTTCCCGCTCTTGGCTACGGCCCGCTCGGGCCACGGCTCGCAGATGGCCTTCGCCGATAGAGATCGGATCGTGCCCTATTTGCGGAGCCTCTTGGTAGTTGGACATAGGCACGACTCCCAACTACCCCTTACCTAATGCAGGCGGGTCGCTCTCCTGTAGTACGTCGCACCGTCGATCCGGGATTCGCTCGACCAAGGACCGAAGGTTTCGGCGATCTCTGCGCTGGACCGCATCGCCTCGGCGCGCCACGCCTCTTGGAAGTCAGCCGGCGCCTGTCCAGGCCCGAAGACGGGACGGGACTCAAACGTGGCCAGGTCATCGAACATCAGCGTCAGCTGTTCGGCGTTCATGTCGAGCGTGATCTCAAGGTACGGCTCGGCGGCCTGTTTCGGGGCTGCCACCGCCGACTGGCGTTTGGCGATCAGCGGCGGAGCGTCACTCGACGGTTCCGGCGCGCCGGGCGCTGCCTTATAGGTCTTCCAGTCCCGCATCACACCTTCCTGTGGCCAGGCCTGTGGACGACTGATCGTACCCGGACGTAGCGTCCGAAGAAAGGACGAATCTCAGTACGCTGCCCGAGTGGGACTGCTGCTGAGAATCGCCGGCAATGCGATCGCGGCGTGGATCACGGTGTGGTTGATACCAGGGCTGTCGTTCACCGGCGACTGGTGGTGGTTCGCCGTGTTCGGGCTGGTGATCGGCCTCGTCAACGCGTACATCAAACCAGCCGCCAAGATGCTGACGCTGCCGCTGCGCATCCTCACCCTTGGCCTGTTCACCTTGGTCGTCAACGTTGCGCTCATGGTCGTCCTGATTCGGGTGGCGCAAGCGGCCGATATCGGTTTCGACAGCGACTCGTTCCTCGCCACGCTGCTCGGAGGACTGGCGCTGACCGTGTCCGCATCGATCCTGAACCGCTTCGTCGAGTGACGGGCCGCGGACTCGCGCCCTGCGATAGGCTCGTCGCCATGCTCAAGGACCTCGGCCGATTCCTGTCGCGACCCCCGGTACAGACCGGGATCACCCTCGCAGTCTCCGCCGCCATCCGCTCCTACCAGCCGTCGCTCGTCGATAGGTCCCGCAACGATCAGGCGCTGATCGTCGCCGGATCGATGGCCTCAGGCTATGTCGCCGGCAACCTCGGCGAACGCGCCATCGAAGCAACGTGCGCTGCAACCGGGATTGATCGGGCGATCATCGCGGCGGCGGTCGCGGGTACGGCCGCGGCGGCGATGACCGTCGCCGACGAGCGAGCGCCTGTGCTCAACACCCTCGGGAGGGTCGCCTCGGCCACTGCCATAACCTCGGGCGCCCTCTCCCTCCGGCGGCGCCGGCGTGGTCGCGGCCCGCTGCGTGCCGCAGTCGAGACGGCCGGCATCGGCGCCGTCGTTGCAATCTCCCTGAGGAGGGAGGTTCGCGCATACAGCAAGAATGGCCGCCGGCCACCACCTTCCCTGGCGATCGCGTCGAGCCTCGCCGCCGGAACCGGCATCGCGGTTGCAGCCGGAGCGCTGGTCGCCGTCGAGCGAGCCAGTGCCGCAGCCGCCGTTGATCTCCTCACCTCCACGGGCAGTAGCCGGCGCCGCGCACCAACCTTCTTCGCCCACGTCGCCATCGCCTGCGCATTCGCCGCAGGGGCCAAGCTTTGCGCCAGGCGGGTGCTGCGGTTACTCGATGCAGCGGGTGACCATATCGAACCCGGCTACGCGTCTCCGCCCACATCGCGTCTCGTCAGTGGAGGGGCGGACAGCGTCGTCGCCTTCGCCGACCTCGGAGTTCAGGGCAGACGGTTCGTTTCCGAAATGCCGACCCCGGAGGCGATCGACATCGTATTGGGCACCGCCGATGCGATCGAACCGATTCGTCTTTACATCGGAGTCGACTCGGCACCAGGCATCGACGAGCGGGTAGAGCTGGCAATGATGGAGATCCGGCGCACCCACGCCCTCGACCGCTCTCTCGTCATCATCGGCTCACCGGCGGGGACGGGGTATCTCAACCACATACCCATCGAAGCGGCGGAGTATTTCATGCGAGGTGACGTAGCTTCGGTCACAATCCAATATGGCAAACGCCCCTCTCTGCTCTCCGTCGACCGCGTCGGGGCGGCTCAGCAACAGCACCTGGCTCTCGTCGAGGAGATCTCCAAAGAGCTCAGCCGGCGACCGAGGGAGGGCTGGCCTCGCGTCGTCCTCTACGGGGAGAGCCTCGGTGCCCAAACCAGCCAGGATGCATTCCCCAACCCGGGCTACGAGGCACTGGTCGAGCGATCGATCCAAAACGCCTTGTGGGTCGGAACCCCGTACCCAGCCAAGTTCCGTCGAGCAGTGCTGTCGGCGAACCCCGACGACAGCAGGTTTGGCCGGTCGGCGACGATCGACGAGCACGACGCCGCTACCCAGTTCACGTTCCTCGACCACCACGATGACCCGGTCACGTTGTTCAACCTGTCGATCTTCCACCGCAGGCCGCCGTGGCTCGGTCCACCCTCCAAGCGCCCGCCGAACATCTCCAGGACCCAACACTGGGTTCCTGCGGTGACGTTCTGGCAAACCGTATTCGACACCAAGAACGCGGCCAGGGTCGTCCCCGGCGACTTCAATGCCTTCGGCCACGATTATCGGGCCGACCTTGCCGAGTTCGTCCGAGCCGCCTACCACATCCCCGATGTCACCGATGAGCAGATGGTGAGTGTAGAACGCGCCCTCCGCCGCTCAGAGATCGAGCGGGCGGCGAGGATCGAACCCGGGTAAGAGCCGCCCAGCTACGGGTCACCAGCCTCAGCTTGTCAGCGTCGGCTGGACGATTTGGAAGACCCGGTCGGCAAACTCGAGTAACCGTTCGGTAGCCGTCGGATCGTCATGAAGTTCGTGGTAGGGGAATCGGGTTCCCTGCCAGTCCTCGTCATACCATTCGCTCCCTGCGGGAAGGGGGTTGTCGACCAGGTCATCGGCATCGAACGGCCAGGGGTTGCTGTAGAAGTACGGCTCGCCTCCGGGGTAGAAACCCAGGTTGAGCTGCGATGGATACTCCACCACCTCGCCGTCTTCTTCGAGGCGCTCGACCCGAGTCCCGAACCATTCGAAGGACAGATCGAATCCGTGGGGCCACATCTGTATGGGGCTGACCTCGCCTTCCAGCCGGGCTCGATGCTCGGCAAGCACACCGTTGACGATGAGAAGAGTGTCGTAGAAGGCCGCGGCAGCTTTTACATCGTACGGGCGTGGCTCGTCGTTCTCGAACTTACCCCGTTCGTATTCACCTTCGAGGCCAAGCTCGGTTGCTGCATCGACGAGGGCGTCGCCCAGCTCGGTCGCGGTGAGACCGGCGTCCATCGGCCACGTCCACCGTTGTCCGCCTGCGGATGCGAGCACCACCTCGTGGGTGTAGTGATCCATGCGAACCGTCGCTGTCGATCCGTCGGGCAACGGGACCGGGGAGGTGGTGAGCCCGTCCGGTTGTACCGTCAATGCGATGTGCCACCACTTGTCGTGTGGCGTTATGAACGCCCGCGGCAGGGCCGCTACCGCGTTCGAATAGGCCTGCAGCGTTGCGTGGGTATCTTCCCAGTCCTCCGGCATCGGGGGCAGAGCAGCCATCTCCGGACCTCCTCGGTGTCTCCCACGGGTCAATGCCGGTCGGAGGGGATTCATTCCCTACGCGATTGTCTCGTTCGCAAACGACAGCGCCACGGGAGAGGCGCGAGCGGAGGAAGCTCTTGGGAGCTCGGCGACTTCGTGGGAGAGACGAACATGGTTAGTCGGGCGAAGCGGGCCCGGAGACGTGGCTCCAACCGAACCGGCCCTTGATGCACAGGTTGCCTGCGGTGACCTCGTGGTCGAACGGGGAGGTCACCTTGACGATCTCGTTGTCCTGGACGTGCACGTCGAGGTTGCAGCCGACCCCGCAGTAGGCACAGATGGTGCGGGTAACGGTCTGCAACTCTTCGTCCCAGGTTCCGGCCTGGCGCATGTCGTACTCGGTGGTGACGATGAGGGCACCGGTCGGGCAGACGGCCACGCAGTTGCCGCAAAAGACGCATGCCGAATCAGGGAGGGCCACCCCGAACTCCGTCGAGATGGCTGCGCCGAACCCGCGGTCGGTAACGGAGATCGCATAGGTGTGTTGGGCGTCGTCGCCGCACGCCGACACGCATCGATAACACAGCACGCATTTGGACAGGTCCTGGACGTAGAGGCCGTTGTCGGTGTTCACCGGGAGCTGCACCTGGGCACGGACTTCGCCGAACCGCTCCGGGGCGGCGCCGTACTCCTCGGCGAGCTCGAGCAACTCGGGAGCCAGCGATAGGTCGACGGAGGAAGCGAGCAACTCGAGCACCATGCGCCGGGCGCGGTCCACCCTTGGCGACCGGGTCTTGATCACCATCCCCTCTTCAACCTGTCGCGAACAGCCGGGGGCAAGCACCCTGGCGCCTTCGACCTCAACGACACACAATCGACACGTGCTCGCCGCGGTAAGGGTTTCGAGGTAGCACAGCGTGGGCACCTCGGTTCCCTGCTTGGCGGCCGCCTCGAGAATCGTTGCATCCACCGGCGCCTGCACGTCGACCCCATCGATCGAGATCATCACGGTGTCAGTCACTGGGACCCCCGATCAGCTCGAGGTCCAAAGCGGACTGAACGGCTTCGGCCGCCAGCTGTCCGAGGCCACAGATCGAGGCATCTCTGAGCACTGCGGCGAGGTCATCGAGTGTCTCCCGCTCCGCAGCGCCGTTTCCCAGCCGCTCCAGGGCCTCGACCTGGCGGATGGTCCCAACCCGGCACGGCACACACTTGCCGCAAGACTCGTCGCGGAAGAATCGGGCGATACGGTCGACGATCACCTCCATGTCGGTTGCGGTATCGAAGACGACGATGGCGCCGGACCCAAGCGGCGGTTCCGTTCCGTGGTCGAGAGTGACTTCGAGATCGTCGGGGAGCAGGAACTTGCCGGCGGCACCACCGACCAGCACCGCCTGGACGTCAGAGGTGGGTCCACCGGCAGCCTCGATGAGCGCGGCAACCGACACCCCTAACGGCGCCTCGTACAGGCCGGGGTTGTTGATAGCGCCCGATATGGGGAACAGCTTGCTGTTCCCGTCCTTGTCCATGGTGATGGCGACGGCGCCTACCAGGGTTTCGACGTTGTTGACCACCGTTGGCAAACCGAAAAGACCCTCCTGGGTCGGGAACGGAGGTTTGTCTCGCGGCTCGCCGCGAAGACCCTCGATCGAGTTGAACAGCGAGGTCTCCTCGCCGCAGATGTAGGCGCCGGCGCCCCTCCTCACCTCGACGTCGAAGGCAAACCCACCGTCTGCGACGTCTTCACCGAGTAGACCGGCCGCCCTGGCCGCCTCGATGGCATCGATCATGCGTCGTTCGGCAAGGGCGTATTCGCCACGCACGTAGAGGAACCCACGCTCGGCACCGGTGACGTAGGCGGCGAGGGTCATGCCCTCGATCACGGCGAACGGGTCCGCCTCCATCAACACCCGATCCTTGAAGGTTCCCGGCTCCGACTCGTCGGCGTTGCAAACAACGATCTTGTCCCCTTGCGCCTGGGCAACGGCTCGCCACTTGGCTGCTGCAGGAAAGGAGGCGCCACCGCGGCCGCGCAACCGGGCCGCCTCGATACGATCAAGGACGGCGTCTGCTCCTTCATCCAGGGCCCGGCTCAGCGCCTGGTAACCGCCGGCCCCTCGATAGTCGTCGAGGCTCTCCGGGTCGACGGACCCGACCCTGGCGAGCAGAACCGCCTCGCCGATCACACCGATATGGGTGTCCACCGAGGTCGGTTCGCCTTCGAGAACGCTCTGCGGTGAGGCGGGGGCGATCTCGGTGCGCCGGAACCCTGGCTGCTGGATGAAGGCGACCGGTGCGTTCTCGCACCGTCCCAGGCAGGGGGTTCGTTCTACCTCGATGCCGTCGAGCCCGGCGATCAGTTGGTCGGCGTAGGGACCGCACACGATGTCGTCGCACACCCTGACCACCTCGACCCGCTCCTCGAAGCTGAACTGGTCGTAGAAGGTGGCGACGCCGTACCCTTCAGCCGGGGGCACGGTAAGCCGCTCACAGGCGTATCCGAGTCCGCCCTCGCTGATCCATCCCACCGCGTCGTTGAGGGCATGCAGCGCCGGGAGCAACAGATCGCGCCGGGTGGCGGCACTCCGGCCACCGATCGCTGTTCGCCCGGGCGTCCCGTCGGTCTCGGCGAAGCCATGGTCTGCGAGCACGCGGTCAATGGCGACGCGTTCTCGGTCGGAGGGCGGAGTGGTGACGTTTCTGAGATCCACCTAGCCCTCCAGCTCGATTCGCACCGCCGTCGCCTTGAACTCGGCCGTCCCCGATTTCGGATCCCATGTATCGAGGGTCAGCACGTTGACGTCGACCTCGTCCGGATAATGCAACGTCATGAACGCGAGACCGTCACGCAGCCCGGTCTCGACGGCAACCGGCGCCACAACGCTCCCGCGGCGCGAGGTGACCCTGGCCAGATCCCCGTCGCTGAGGGCGAGGTGCTCGGCATCCTCCGGTGAGATGTCGATCGTCGCACCCTTGCGCCGAGGTGCGTGGGACCGGCCGGATTGGACCCCGGTGTTGAACGAGTCGAGATGGCGCCCGGTGGTGAGGCGGATCGGGTACTCGTCGCTGAGCTCATCGATGGGTGGTCGCCATTCGACCACGGTGAACGGCGCCGCCGGCCCGCCGCTCGGCTCCTCCCACAGCCGGGCGTGCAGGAACTTTGAGCCGGGGTGGCTCTCGTCTGGGCACGGCCACTGCAGGCCGCCGAGGGCCTCGAGCCGCTCGTAACTCATCCCGGCATGCCACGACGACAACGATCGCAGCTCGTTCCACGCCTCCTCTGCCGTCGTCGCCGGCCAGTCGTGGCCGAGACGGTTGGCCAAGGCGACGAGGATGTCTATGTCGTCGCGGGCCTCACCCGGGGGCGTGACCGCCATGCGCACCCGTTGCACCCGTCGCTCGCTCGAGGTGACCGTGCCCTCCGACTCCGCCCAGCCGACCGCCGCCGGGAACACGACGTCCGCCAGCTCGGCGGTGGCCGTCATCACGATGTCCTGTACCACCAGACAGTCGAGCGACTTGAGGGCGTGTCGCGCCTTTTCGCCGTCTGCCTCCGATTGCGCAGGGTTCTCCCCGATGATGTACAGGGTGTGGAGATCGCCCCGTTCCATGGCGTCGAACATCTCAGCTAAATGCCAACCGGGCTCGGCGCTGAGCTCGACCCCCCATCTCGCTTCGAACCTGGCGCGGCCGGCGTCGTCGGCGACGTCCTGGCCTCCTGGCAGTTTGTTGGGCAGGGCACCCATGTCGCCGCCGCCCTGCACATTGTTCTGGCCGCGCAGCGGCACCAAGCCCGACCCGTACCGGCCGACGTGTCCGGTGAGGAGGGCCAGGTTGATCAGGGCGAAGACGTTGTCTGCCGCGGTGTAGTGCTCGGTTATGCCGAGGGTCCACAGCAGCTGGGCGGTCTCGGCTTTGGCGTAGGCGTGGGCGAGGTCTTGGATCGACGATGCCGGCACACCGGTGACCCGCTCCCCTTCTTCCAGCGTCCACGGCTCTACTGAGGCCCGGTACTCGTCGAATCCGGTGGTGGCATGTGCGATGAACGCTTCGTTGTGGAGGCCCTGGGCGATGATCTCGCATGCGATGGTGTTGGCCAGCGCGATGTCGCTGCCGACGTCGATGCCGAGCCAGTGATCCGCCCAGGCCGTCGACGCGGTGCGTCTGGGATCGATGGCGTACATGGTGGCGCCGTTGTCGATTCCCTTGAGCAGGTGGTGGAAGAAGATCGGATGGGCCTCGCGCGCGTTCGACCCCCACAGGACGATGAGGTCCGTGGTTTCGATCTCTTCGTAGGAGCTGGTTCCGCCCCCTGCTCCGAACACTGCCGTCAGACCGACGACGCTGGGTGCGTGTCAGGTGCGGTTGCAGCTGTCGATGTTGTTCGACCCGATGACGGCGCGGGTGAACTTCTGTGCCATGAAGTTCAGCTCGTTGGTCGTCTTCGAGCACGAGAACATGCCGAATGCCGTTGGCCCGTGCTGGTCAAGGGCGGTTTGGAACCCCGCAGCAGCGCGGTCGAGGGCCTCGTCCCAGGTGGCAGGCCGCAGTGCTCCGTTGGCGCGAACATAGGGCTGGGTCAGACGTGCCGAATCCAAGTCATCACCTCCTCCCGCCGGTCATGGTAGAAGGTGATTTCGGGCCGAGTCGCGATTCAAGGCTCCTCGATGGAGGTCCAGCAAGGGCTGGCGCCCCGTTGTGAGTTGCGACTTGTGACTCAACGGTTGTCGTTGATCATCCTCATCCGGTAGGTGACGCCACCCGGCCCCACGGTCTCCACCTTCACCGGCATCCCCGGTTTGTCCATCGCAAACCAATACGTGTCTGAGGTCGGCCCATCGGCGACCGTGTAGCGCTTGCACTGGAGCGCACCCATGGGTGTATCCAGGACCTCCGACGCGATCTCGGTCTGTTCGGCGGAGAACGAGGCGTGGGCCTGGAACTCCTTCCAGCGGGTCCGCAATTGTTCAGGCGGGTTCATCGGATCACCCTCCATCGTCAGCGACTCGGTTTCGTGGTCGGCCCCCTCATCGTCGACGGTCACAAAACGGTTGATGGTGACGAACGGATCGGCGTCGGGGGGCTCGACGAGCAGCCCGATGGTTCGTCCCGCCGGACACCCTTCTCGGATTTCGTCTGCGGTGAACGGTGTCTGAGCGTGTCCCGGTTGGACCACTCGTGGGTCTTCTGTGGGTGCAGCCATCGAACGATCCTATCGACGCGCGGCAGGTGCGGGTAAAGGCATTGGTTCAAACAGGGCACGACCTTGTTCAGCGCCTTGGGCCCGATATACTCCTGCGCACATAACGCGCTCATCCAGAGCGGTCGAGG
>JADFIY010000066.1 GCA_022566415.1 Acidobacteriota bacterium | reverse complement strand
GTGGCCTGACGGGGCGGGTGTGTCTCCGGACTGGCCTGGTGTGTCTCCGGACTGGCCGGGTGCGTCTCCGGACTGGCCTGGGCCTTCGTCTTCCTGGCCGGATACGTCGGCGTCCTGGCCAGGCACGGTTTCGTCCTGGCCGGGTGTGGTTTCGCCCTGGCCGGGTGTGGTTCCGGCCTGGCCGGGTGTGGTTCCGGCCTGGCCTGGTGTGTCACCGGACTGGCCCGGTGCTGCCGTTGGTGGCTCGCCGATTGCCTCTGCAAAGGCCGCCAAGGTGCTGGTGTTGACCGTTCCTGCGGCTGTGGCGAGGCGCAGGTAGCTGAGGAGTGTGCCGACCTGCTCGGCTACGTAGGAGCTCGGTCCTTGCGGTTCGCCTTGTACCCGGGTCGCCGCTTTCTGGATGGCCGCCTTTGCCATCTCGTTGTCTGGAGTTGCCGGCAGCACCGCGGCGGCGTGAGTCAGGCCGACCGCCACCGCACCCGAAGCGACGAGTGCATGTGCCTCGGCGATACGCTCGTTGGAACCGCCGTCTCCGATTCCCAGAATCTCGGCCGCCCGATCCAGGCCGTACAGCATGTCCCCCGGCTTTGCTCCATTGGCCGCAAAGGCGAGGCCGGTCGAGCTGACCACCAGCATGATGAGAGCCAGCGCGCCGACGGCCACTCGTGGAGCCATCCTGGCCATCCACTCCGACCTCGCGGCCGCCTGCGCTGCATCCAAACGCGCCGCAGGAACCGCTCTCGCTTCCAGCGCCGCTGCCCTCGCCAAACGCGAGATATCCGTGTCTACGAAGGCTTGGCCCGCCGTCCTTATGTAACCCAGCACGTCGGCCAGGTCGCCCAGATCGCTCCGTACGCCGTCTGCGCCGGTCATCAATTCCTCGGCGTCGGTATCCGATATCGATAGAGGTGCGAACATCTCACCCTGGTAATCGGATGAGCCGGTCATCGCGATACCCCTATCCCTTGAATTTGCCGTTTGAGAGCCGCCAGCCCCCTTCGTTGCAGCGCCTTGACCGAGCTGATTGGCCGGTTCAGCACCCGCGCCGTCTCCTCCACGGAGAGTTCACCGACGATCCGCAGGAATATGACGTCGCGCTGTGGCGCGGTGAGCGTGGACAACATCGCAGCCACCGCATCGGCTGAAACGGACCGCAACGCCTCCTCTTCGGCGCTCAAGGTGAGCCCATGGTCAACCGCCTCGTCGGTGAGGACCTCGTCGGGGCGTGCCCTTTGCCGGCGGTACTCGTCGATGAGCCGCCGGTGGGCGATGACGAACACCCACGAGGCGAAGCCCTCGCGTCCTCCGCTGAACTTCTCTATGTTGCGGGCAACGTCGACGAACACGTCTCCGGCTGCTGCCTCCGGATCTTTCGAGCCTCGGAGACGTAGATACCCCACCAGTTTGGGTGCAACCGGCTCGAGTAATTCTGCCCATGCTGCATCGGAGCCGCCTTGTGCGGCGGCGAGCAGTTCTGTGAATGAGTCGTGTGCCATTGTTAGCTGTGTGCTGTATCGGCGCCCGAAGCGTCAAGATAGAGCATGCTCAGAGTTCCACTGCGTAAACGCCCATCGGCTCAGTACTGAATCCGAGACGCTTGGCAGCCTTGACGATCCAGTCGACGGCGGGCAGCCACAATGAGATGGACTCGGCTCCGCGGCCGACGGCCAGATCGATGACCGCCCTCAGTAGATCTGGAGCATCTTCTGACCTGGTTTCCAGCCAGCCAACCTCGACGGCGTCGCCCTGGGTGTCGATCACCGCCCACCCGCTACCGATTTCCCAGAACGAGTCACTCTTTGCGGCCGAGGTGAGATGGTTGATGGTCAGCCGCGCATAGGTCCAGCGAGAGCCGGTCAGACCCCGCATGGCTCTGCCGAGCTCCCCGATCGACCACGAGGCATATGCAGGGGTGGCGTCGGCAGCATGGGCCGGCCTGGCGCGGAGACGCGAGGGGACGCGGCGGCTGCCGTTGCCGTTCGGGCTCGGGGAAGCGTCGCCGATTGGCTTGACACAGCGCACGACATCGACCACGCGGCGAAACCCGATCTTTTCCACGTGGCGGACGGACGCTTCGTTCCAATCCTCGATGAGCAGCCTGCCCACGACGGCTCCTTCCTCCCTGGCCCACACCCGCAGCTCCGCGGCCATGTCTCCGGCGATGCCTCGTCCTCGCCACCCAGGGTGCACTCGGGCGGCATGAAACCATGCCTCAATTGGTGAGACGATGCGGGCCCGGCTCATCGCGATCGGTGTGTCTTGGTCGTCAACGGCAACCACCATAAGTGTGCCGGGCTCGCTGAGCCATGTGTCGAACGAATCGGCGATGTAGTCGCCCCAGGCAAAGGTGTCCTGGGTAAAGGCGGCGATGGCTTCCCCATCGGACGCCCCGGCGGGTCGTATCACGGTTGTTGCCGACATGTGCGCACCATGTTGGGCCAAGATCTACAAGAACGCCAGGGTGTGTCGGCCCGAGCGGGCCTACTCGAGAGCTGGAAAGTGGCTCAACCGCTGTCGAGACGACCCGTCACCCAACGGTGCGGGATGTCAGTACGCAGCGAGCCCGCGCGCCCGTTCGATGATTCCCTCGACGTTGGGAATGACCTGCTGTTCGAGGGCGGGTGCGTACGGGAAGGTTGGCACGTCCGGCGAGGCGTACCGCTGTACCGGAGCGTCAAGCCAGTCGAACGACTTCTCCATGATCTGCGCCGATATCTCGGCCCCGTAGCCGAGGAACTCGTTGTCCTCGTAAACGATCAACACCTTGCTGGTTCGCTCGACGGCGGCGTTGATCGATGGCCAGTCGAGTGGCTTGAGCGACCGCAGGTCGAGCACGCTCACCTGGATCCCTTCCTCTGCCAGCCGGTCGGCGGCTTCGATGGAGAAATGTGCCATCGAGCCATAGGCGATGATGGTGAGATCAGCGCCGTCGCGCCGCAGCGCGGCCTTCCCCAGCGGGACCCGATGATCGCCGGAAGGAAGGGGACCGGTAGCGAGCCGGTACAGCTTCTTTGGCTCCAGGTACATCACGGGATCTGGGTCTTCCACTGCGGACAGCAGAAGCCCCTTGGCGTCGGAAGGCGTGGAGGGCACGACGACCTTCAACCCTGGGATGTGGGCGTACAGGGCTTCGATCGACTGGCTGTGGTAGAGCGCACCGTGGATCCCGCCGCCGTAGGGGACCCTGACCACTATCGGGCACTCCCAGCGACCGTTGGAGCGGTAGTGGATCCTGGCGGCCTCGGATACCAATTGATCGAAGCCGGGATGGATGAAGTCGGCGAATTGGATCTCAATGATCGCTTTTGTGCCCGTTGCTGCCATCCCGATTCCCAATCCGATGATGAGTGCCTCGGAGACCGGGGTGTTGAACGACCGGGCGGCTCCGAAGGCATCGGTGAGTCCGGCCGTGGCCTTGAACACACCGCCCTTCGGATCGGCCACGTCCTCGCCGAATGTGACCGTGTCCTCGTAGAGGCCCATCACGTGGTGGAGCGACTTGTTGATGGCGGTGATCAGGTTGACCTCCTCGCCGATCGGCTCCCTCTCGATCGTCTCCACCGGCTCGACGGGTGTGATCGGCGCCGCATAAACGCGGCTGAGCGCATCGTCGGGATCCGCGGCGCCCTCGGCCCGCTCGGCAGCGGCAGCGATAGTGCTCGCGGACTCTTGGTCGATGGCCTCCTCGGCGGCGGTGTCGAGAAGGCGGTGTTCTACGAGGTAGCGGCGGAACGCTGGGATCGGGTCCTTCCGCCTCCACTGCTCGACCTCTTCTCGGGTTCGATACAGCTTGTCGTCGTCGTCGGAAGTGTGGGCGTAGTAGCGGTAGGTCTTGGCCTCGATGAGGGTGGGGCCTTCGCCGGCTCTGGCCTTGCCGATGGCCGCCGCCGTCGCCCCATATACCGTGAGCAGATCGTTGCCGTCGACAACGACGCCTTCGATGCCGTAGCCGTTAGCGCGATTGGCGATCTGGCCGGCGATCTGATCGCTCTCTGGGACCGAGATCGCATACATGTTGTTCTGGATCAGGAAGATCACTGGAAGGTCGTGGATGCCGGCAAAGTTCATTGCCTCGTGCCAATCACCCTCCGAGGTCGAGCCTTCTCCGCCGGAGACGAGCACGATGCCGTCGGATCCGCCGCGCTTCAACTCGTAGGCGATGCCGGCGGCGTGCGGGTATTGGGTCGCGATCGCCGAGGAGTGGGTGAAGATATTGAGATCCGGCTCCGACCAGTGACCAGGCATCTGTCGGCCGCCGGACGCGGGGTCGCTCTTTTTGGCGAACACGCCCAGGAAAATGTCTTCGACGCTCACCCCGAGCCCGATATTGAAGGCGACGTCCCTGTAGTAGGGGAGGGACCAGTCCTTCTCAGGGTCGAGGGCATAGGCTGCCCCCACTTGGGTACCCTCGTGGCCCGATACCGACACCACGAAGCCAACCCTGCCCTGCCGGTTCAGCGCCCACGTGCGCTCGTCGAGCTTGCGGGCGAGCACCATCCTGCGGTACATCTCGAGCAGGTCGTTGTCGCTGAGGCCGAGCACGGTGTGGTCGCTGATGGTCTCGAGTTCGAGGGTCACTTCAGGCCTCCCCGATGGTGCCCCGGCCGCCTCTCGAGTCGGAGCGATCCGATATCTTGGATCCTTTCTTCGGCGACCCGTACTGCTGCCACGTGTGGATTCACGCCGTCCGCCTCTGCGGCGTCGAGCACGCGGTTGACGTTGTCGGAGATCGCATCGATCAGCGCGCTGGCCCGGTTGACCTTGTAGCCGTCCATTTCGATGTAGAGATTGATGACGCCGCCGGCATTGACAATGAAGTCGGGGGCATACAGGATCCCACGACCGACCAGTAGGTTGGCATCGTCGTCGATGGCCAGCTGGTTGTTGGCCGAACCGACCACCGCCTCGCAGCGCAGCCGGGCGATCGTGCTCTCGCTCAGACACGCTCCGAGTGCGCACGGAGCGAAGATGTCGCAGTCGACGTCGTGGATCTCGTCCACCGCCACAGCCTTGGATCCGTAGGACTCCACGGCTTCGGTGACCGCATCCTGGTGGATGTCCGCCACGACCGTCTCTACACCTGCCTCGGTGAGCCGGCGGAGGAGGTCCATCCCCACCTTGCCGACCCCCTGGATCGCCACCTTCCTCCCGGCGAGATCGTGGGTGTTCCACAGCCGGTTGCCGACCGCACGCATCGCCGCCAGAACGCCGCGGGCGGTAGCCGGCGACGGGTCACCGGATCCCCCTTCGACGGAGGGAAGGCCGGTCACCCAGTTGCTCTCGCGGGCGATGGTCGCCATGTTCTCCGGGGTGGTGCCGACATCCTCGGCCGTGATGTAGCGACCACCGAGGGAGTCGACGACGCGACCGTATGCGCGAAATAGTCGCTCGGTGCCCATGGTGCGAGGGTTTCCGATGATGACGGCTTTGCCGCCACCGAGATCGAGGCCGGCCGCAGCCGACTTGAGGGTCATCCCCTTGGACAGCCGCAGCACATCGATGAGGGCGTCTTCTTCGTTTCGGTACGGATAAAAACGAGTCCCGCCGAAGGCGGGACCAAGAGCGGTGTTGTGGATGGCGACGATGGTACGAAGCCCACTGTCGGGATCCTGGCCGAAAAGTACCTCCTCATGGGTTTCGGTACCGATCGATTCGAATACCCCCAACGACAGCTCCTTCTCAAGATCGTCCTGGCGCGGGGCCGATTGTAGTGGTGAGCCACACCCATCTTCTGGCCTGAGGACAATATCGGCAACGAACTACCATCAGTTTGATGATCAACACGGCGTACCTCCGCGTGTATCTCTCCGCCGACCGGGCGGGTACGTGGCCCGCGCACCAGGCCCTGGACGGGGAGCTGGCGATGGACGGGCGGTTCATCTGGAGCGAGCCGCTGGATTCGGACGCGTTCGAGGCGGAGTGGAACGGGGCCAAGTACGTCTGCCCCCGCTTCCCGCGGCTCAGGATGATCGAGGGCATCCTCGCCTTTTCCGGTGTAGCCCCGAACCTCGGGCTGCTTTCCGATGACGAGCGAGCTGCGCTCACCCACGAACTCGAGTCGCGGCGCGGCGCCGATTCGCGCAGCCACATCC
Source organism: Acidobacteriota bacterium (assembly GCA_022566415.1). Taxonomy (GTDB): domain Bacteria; phylum Actinomycetota; class Acidimicrobiia; order Spongiisociales; family UBA5794; genus JACZST01. Next base: position 5,676 of record JADFIY010000066.1, on the reverse strand, counting down.
TTGCCTCACCGTGGCACGTCCCACTGCGCTGGTTCGGCGCATTCAACTCGAGCGAGCGTGAGTTGATCGACACCAAGGACGGGTTGTCGATTCGCTACCGCACCGATCTGGGCGACGCCGCAGATCGGGTGCGGTGGGCTGCCGGCGTTCTGGATATGGTCGGGTTCGCCGACCAGATCGTGGAACAGGTTCGCGAGCTCGAACAATGGATCAGCCGATTCCCTGCGGGCTCGATGCTCGAACTCGACTACGGCTCCGTGGCCAACGACACACCGGATGGCGAGGTCGCCTTCGACGAGTCGGCGGCAGAGGTGCGGGAGAGCCTCGAGGCGCTCGAGCGCGGCGACGCAGCGACAGCGCGCGACGCGTACATGCGGGTAGCCGGCCGCTGGGCGAAGCGGCAAGCGGTGATGTTCGCCAATTGACGAGAGTCCCAGGACGCACGTCGTAAAACCAACGGCTCAGGCGGGAGATATGCTGGCTGTTGCCGTGACCGATGAACAACCCATACCGATCGATCCGGTTTCGTCCGAATCGAAGGGATGGGCGGCGGCGGCGCACATCTTGCCACTTCTCGGGCTCCCCCTCGTCGGCCCACTGATCATCTGGGTGATCAAGCATGAAGACGACCCGTTTGTCGAAGAACACGCACGTGAGGCCCTCAACTTTTGGATCTCGGTCTTCATGTACGCCTTCATTTCCGTGCTTCTGGTCATCGTGCTGATTGGGATACTGATGCTGATTGTGTTGGGGATCTTCAGCTTCGTCGCCGCCATCGTCGCCGCGATCAAGGCGGCGAACGGCGATGAGTTCCGTTATCCGCTGACAATCCGCCTGATCAAGCCATGAGAGAGATCGAGACATGGAAGCTCGTCACCGCCTACCTCGGCTGGCTGCTGGCGTCGATCGCTATCGGACTCTTGTTTGCGTTGCTGCTCGGCGAGCTGGTCGCCTTGATCGGTGGCGTCGAACCGGGCTCGACGGCGCAACGCCGTTTTGTCGAGATCACCGCGGTTGCCGGATTCGTCGTCCTGGCGCTGGTTCCGTTCGCCCTGCGAGGTAGGTTTGTCCGTTCCGGCGGCGACGCCACGCCGTAGTCGGGTTATCACCTGGCCACACCGAGATGGTCCCGTAATGAGTGAGGTGGCTCTCCCGGCTGGGGTGACCTGGCGCCCGCTGCGCCGCGAGGACCGGGGGGATGTCCGAGCTTCAACAGGCCTGTTTTGCGGTCGACGGCGGCTACCGGTTGACGGCAAGCGAGATGCGGGACGAATTCGATGCCTACGGTGACCACTCCGAGACCGACTCGATCGGCGGCTTCGATTCAGCGAGTCACCTGGTGGCGGCCGGGTGGTGCCAGATTCCTGAGTCTGCGGAGACCGAACGACGCTCCTTTGTCTGGCTGTTCGTACATGACGTGGGGTGGGTGTCGTGGACGCCCTGCTCGAGTGGATCGGGTGGAGAGCGCGGGATGATCTTGGCGATTTGGGCGACGGCCTGGCGGCTGTTGTATCGGTATGAGGTCTACGACACCATGACTGCCGATTCGGCCTTCATGGATCGCCACGGATTCGTCCGGGCTCGGTACTTCACCGAGAACGCCTGCCTCGGCGTCGACACGGAGAGCCCGACCCGGGGGCAACCGGGTCTACGAGCGCCTCGGCTTCGTCCCCGAGCAACGCTGGACGGCCTTCAGGAAGCCACTGTCCAGCTGAGGATGGTGACGGCCGCCGTCGGATCTGCGTCGGGTGTGTCTGCATTCGTCACGATATGTCCAAGCCCGCGAGGTGAGATTCCGATGCCCGCTACCACACCCAGGTGACTATCAACAGAGACATGGATCGACTGCGAAGTTTCGACCGCTGGTTCAGCGAGTTCTTGCGCACGTGGAGCATCCCAGCGCTACGAATCTCGCTGGCCATCGTCTTCATCTGGTTTGGTGCGCTCAAGGTCTTCGGGGTGACGCCGGTCGCCGACCTGGTGGCCAGCACCGTGTACTGGTTCGATCCCGACTGGGTGGTCCCTGCGCTTGGCGTGGTGGAGATCGTGGTCGGCCTCGGACTGTTGTTTCAAGTTGCGATGCGAGCCGTGCTCGGGTTGTTCTTCCTCCAGATGATCGGCACGTTCCTGGTGCTGGTGTTGCAGCCGGATGTCGCCTTCCAGGATGGAAACCCGCTGCTGCTCACGGTCGAGGGGGAGTTTGTGGTCAAGAACCTGGTGTTGCTCTCCGCAGGGATGGTGATTGGTGCAACCGTTGAGACTGGGTGGCCCAGATCAGCGGACGAAAAAGAACCACCAGCCAAATAGCACGACGAGCCCGAGGGCAATGAGGAAGCCGAAGTGGATGACCTTCCGCAATAGCCACCAGGCAACCGCACCCACGATCACAATGACGATGAGGGTGAGAACCGCCCCCATATCTTTGTCCCTCCCTTGGCTCTGGTGCCGGGACTCTACACGGCGGCTCCGTGCCTCCCCATCAGGGGGAGGTGGCAGCGGCGGAGCCGTTGACGGAGGGGGATCCTTTGCCTCCCCCTCACGGGGACGTGGCAGCGGCGGAACCGCTGACGGAGGGGGTCAGACCATTGCCGCGACTACGGCTTGACCCCTCCCCGCCCTGCGGGCGGTACTCCCCTCTCAGGGGGAGCAAAAAAGGGGAGGTGCCGAGCCTGAGGCGAGGCGGAGGGGGTCAGAGCGTTGTCGTGATCACGGCTTGACCCCCCTCCCCGCCCTGCGGGCGGTACTCCCCCCTGAGGGGGGAGTATAAAAACCAGCACCGTCGCCGTTCGGGCCCTACTCCCCCAAGAGGGGAGAAACAGGCTCGAGTTACTCGCGACTCCCTAACCTGCCGCCATGCTCGATGCCATCCTCTGGGGGGTCATCCAGGGCCTCACCGAGTTCCTCCCCATCTCGTCGAGCGGGCATCTGGTGCTGATCCCAGAACTGCTCGGGCGGGAAGGGCCCGACCTCGCCACCTCGGCGATGCTGCATCTCGGGACCCTCGCCGCCGTGATCGTGTACTACCGGAACGACCTGGTGAGGATGGCCCGCTTCGACCGCCCGGCGCGCAAGATGATCACCCTGCTGGTGATCGGCACCATCCCGGCGGTGATCCTCGGGCTGGCATTCGAATCCCGGCTCGACCAACTCAACGACAACCCGAAGGCGGTAGCCGCCATGCTGATCATCACCGGCGTGGTGCTGCTCTCCACCATGCTCATCCGCTTTGGTGACCGCCGAGCCGACGACCTGGCGGCGAAGGACGCCGTTTTGATAGGGCTTGCCCAGTCGGCGGCGCTCATCCCCGGCATCTCCCGATCCGGGATGACGATCTCGGCCGGACTCGGTAGAGGCATGGAACCGGTGGAGGCAGCCAAGTTCGGCTTCCTGCTCGGCATCCCGGCCATCGCAGGCGCCGGCTTGCTCTCAGCAGGAAGAGCCGTCTCCGACGGGACCGGCATCACCGCGGCAATCGTGGCAGGGACGGTGGTCGCCGGCCTGATCGGATACCTAGCGATTGCCCTGCTGATCAGAGCACTGCAACGGGTCGGGTTGGGGCCATTCGGTCTGTACTGCGTCACCGTCGGCGCGGTCGCCCTCGCGGTGCTGTAGTCGGTAGGAGGCCCAGCTTCCGCCCTCCTGCACCTCTCCTATTCTGGGCCCCGGGCGAGAGGAGCTGCAATGACGACAGTCGACCACCCACTGATGGACGAGGCGAGAGCCAAACGCGAGGCGGTGCGAGAGCTGCTGGAACGCACTCCCGAGGAATACACCGAGATCCGTGAGCTGTGGAAGGCCCATTCACTGGCCGAAGACGCAAGAGACATCGCCGGGCTGATGGCGACCCTCACCGACGATTGCGTCTACGAGCTGGTCCAGAGCGGAGAGCGCTGGGAGGGCCACGAGGGGGCGACCCGTTTCTATACCGGGCTGCTCGGAGCCTTTCCGGACATCGACTTCAACCTCACCTACATCGTGGTCGGCCCGCAGGGGGTGTGCCAGGAAGCGGTCGCCACCGGGACCCACCAGAACGAGTGGCTTGGCCGCCCGCCGACCGGGGAGCGGGTCACATGGCGGGTCATCATCTTCTTCCCGTGGGATCCGGAGGCCAAGTTGTTCACCGGGGAGCGCATGTACACCTTCTTCCCAGACGGCGACGACGTGCTGTGAACGGGCCGGACGTGAACCTCTCCAACCAGGCGACAAAGCGCCTCGACCTCGAATCGATCGGATGGCTGACCACGGTCACTCCGAAGGGAACCCCGCAGACCTCGCCCGTCTGGTTCCTGTTCGACGGCGAAACCATCCTCGTCTACAGCCTGGCCGGCACCCCGAGGACGGCAAATATCGCCGCCAACCGGCGGGTGTCCTTCCATCTCGACGGGGACGGGCTCGGCGGGGCGGTGGTGGTTATCGAGGGCGACGCATCCATCGATGAAGACACCCCCAAGTGCTACGACGTGCCGGCTTACATGTCGAAATACCAGCGGTTCATGGACAACTACGGCTGGACCGCCGAGTGGTTCTCCGAAAAATACCCGATCCCGATCCGCATCACCCCCACCCGGGTCCGCTCCTGAACCGCCACGAGTGTTTTTTCGTGATACGTGATACGTGATACGTAATACGGCGAGCGAAGCGAGCTAGTCGTAGTCGTAAAACCCGCGACCGGTCTTTCTCCCCAGCAGGCCGGCTTCGACCATACGGCGCAGCAGCGGCGGCGCCGCATACCGTGAGTCCTGGTACTCGGCCATGAAGGCATCGGAGACGGCGACCAGTGTGTCGTTGCCGATGAGATCGGACAATGCCAGCGGGCCCATCCGGTAGCCGACACCGCCGACCATGGCGGCGTCGATGTCCTCCCTGCTGGCGAAGCCTTCCTCCAGCATGCGGATCGCCTCGAAGAGGTAGGGGCAGAGCAGTTTGTTGACGATGAACCCGGCGCGGTCCTTCGCGTGCACCACCGTCTTACCAAGCTGCTCTCCGGCGAAGGCGGCGGCCCGCGCCACGGTGTCATCCGCAGAGACCACGGTGCTGACGATCTCGACCAGCGGCATGATCGGCGCCGGGTTGAAGAAGTGCATCCCGACTACAGCCTCGGGCCGGGTAGTGGCTTGGGCGATCCGGGTCACCGGGAGCGACGAGGTGTTGGTGGCGAGAATGGCGTCGTCGGCCTTCACGATCTCGTCGAGGTCGGCAAAGATCTCCAGCTTGAGCGCCTCGTCCTCTATCACGGCCTCGATGACCAGCTCCCGGTCGGCGAGCACGGCGCGATCGGTGGCAAAGACCAGGCGCCCCAAGGCGGCTTCCCTGCCGTCGGGATCCAGCTTTTCCCGTTCGACGGCTTTGTCTAAAGATCGCTGAATGCCCTGCCTGGATCGCTCGACCAGCTCGCCGTTCACCTCGACGACGATGGTGTCGACGCCGGCCTTGGCGCACACCTCGGCAATGCCCCCGCCCATCTGTCCGCCACCGATGATGCCGACCCGTTCGATCATCAGACATGCCCTGGCGGGTTCGGGATCGACGCAAATGCCTGGCGGCGGGCCTCGACGATCTCGTGGCCGATCTGCTCGATGCTGTCCATCAGCCACAGGTAGGCGGGCTTACCCTCGCGAAAGTCGGCCTCGGCCATCCCCTGGATCCTCCCCTGCTCTTGGAGCCGCTTGACGCTGC
>JADFIY010000248.1 GCA_022566415.1 Acidobacteriota bacterium | reverse complement strand
AGGGTCCAAGCAGGCAAAGATAGACCTGTTGTCCTCCCTGTTCGGTCGGGCCACCGAGTCCGAGCAGGAGTTCCTACGCGGCCTCATCCTGCGGAACCTCCGCCAGGGGGCCCTCGAGGGTGTCATGGCCGACGCCGTGGCCCAGGCGGCCGGCGCTGACGCCGATACCGTGCGGCGGGCGGCCATGCTTTCGGGCAGCCTGACAACGGTTGCGACCGACGCCCTGGTCAATGGGCCGGGGGCGCTGGACGCCTATCGACTCACTGTGCTCACGCCGCTCCAGCCGATGCTCGCCAAAACGGCCGAGTCTCCGGCAGCGGCCATCGCCTCCCTGGGTACGGCTGAAGTGGAGTGGAAGCTCGACGGCCTGCGCATCCAGGTTCATCGCGATGGCGACACCGTCCGGGTGTTCACCAGGAACCTGAATGACATCACGGAACGGGTACCAGAAATCGTCGCCGAGGCGCGATCACTGTCCCTGGATTCGGTGATTCTCGACGGCGAAGCTTTGATCGTCGGCGGTGACGGCTCTCCCGAGTCGTTCCAGGACTCGATGAGCCGCTTCGGCACCGATGACGGCTCGCGTGAGCTCACCCCGTTCTACTTCGACATCCTCCATCTCGATGGAACCGATCTCATCGACCATTCCACGCTGGAGCGACGGGCGGCTCTGGAGTCCGTCGTGCCCGCCGGCCAGATCGTTACCGCCATCGTGACCGCTGACGCCGACGAGACCGCCGCCTTCTACGACGAGGCGGTCGGCGCCTTCCACGAAGGGGTGGTCGTCAAGCAAGTGGACGCGAAGTACGAAGCGGGCAGACGTGGCGGAGCGTGGCTCAAGGTGAAGCCGGCGCACACCCTGGACCTCGTGATCTTGGCCGCCGAGTGGGGCTCGGGCCGGCGCAAGGGATGGCTCTCCAATCTCCACCTGGGTGCCAGGGACCCGGAAGGCGGCTACGTCATGCTGGGCAAGACATTCAAAGGGCTCACCGACGAGATGCTGGTGTGGCAGACGGAGAGATTCCTCGAGATCGAGGACCACAGGGATAGGCATGTGGTTTACGTGGTGCCGCAGATCGTCTACGAGGTCGCGTTCGATGGCGTGCAACGCTCCACCCGCTACCCGGGCGGTGTCGCGCTTCGATTCGCCAGGGTGAAGCGCTACCGGGAGGACAAGGGCGCGCACGATGCCGACACGATCGACACCGTGCGAGCGATCCTGGAGCGAAGAAGCTGAGACGCAAGACGCAACAAGGGCCTGCTTGAGACTTGCGACTTGAGACTTGGCACCCAGAATGAACTACAATGTTGTAACTCATCCTGGAGTCCGCATGGTCGTTGCCGTACATGAGACCCTCACCGAGGTGGACCGCGTCGCGGCCGCCACGCTCGAGGTGTATACGCGTCGCCGGGATCAGGCCACTGAGATGCCACTCGCCGAGCTGATCGACGTCCCAAAGGCCCTCGGCTCGTTGCGCGCCGTGGTAGCCCGCGGCGAGCGGTCGGTCGAGATCGTGCTCGACGCCGATGTCGATTCGTCTTCTCTTCCGGCGGGGATATGGAACTTGGCCGATGATGGTTGGCAGCCGGTGGTTCTCATCGCTCTGGATCGGATCGGAGAGGCCCACAGCGGGTTGCGCGGCGCTCCGTGCAAGCTGCAACCGTGGTGGACGGTGGACGACGAGGTGGTGTTCGGGGCCTTCGAGATCCCGTAACCGGCTCGTCGGCGCCCGCGGCGGGCACCTAATCTCAACGCGATGCCGGTTCCGTTGCACACCCAAACGGTTATCGCCCTCGTTTGGGACTTCGATCGCACCCTGATTCCCGGCAACATGCAGGGCCCGATCTTTGATGAGTACGACATCGATCCCGCAGACTTCTGGGCCGAGGTCGATGGGCTGATCGACTACTACGGGCGCCAGGGCGTGCTCATCCAGCGCGACACCGCTTATCTCGGGCACATGCTCACCTATGTCAGGGAGGGGATCTTCAAGGGGCTGACCAACAAGAAGCTCCACGATCTCGGCAAGAAGCTGGAGCCCGCTCCCGGGATCCCTGAGTTTTTCGACGACACCAGGCGCCACGTCGCCGAGATCCCCGAATTCGAAGCCGAGAGCATCGCCGTCGAGCACTACGTGGTGAGCACCGGGATCCTCCCCATGATCGAGGGCAGCGTGATCGCGTCCCATGTCGATGGCATTTGGGCCAACACCCTGATCGAGACCCCGGCGCAGCCCGGCTACCTGGATCAGCTTCCGGTGCGGGCGACCTCGGCGCCGGTGAGCCACATCGGTTACACCATCGACAACACATCGAAGACCAGGGCGATCTTCGAGATCAACAAGGGTGTCAACAGGGCGCCCGACATGGACGTCAACGCCCGCATGGCCGAGTCGCAGCGACGGGTGCCACTGCACCACATGATCTACATCGCAGACGGGCCATCCGATATCCCTTCCTTCGCGATCATGAACAATGCCGGAGGCAAGACCCTCGGCGTGTACACCCTGGAACCGGTCGACAAGTA
>JADFIY010000065.1 GCA_022566415.1 Acidobacteriota bacterium | reverse complement strand
CAGATCCTTGCCCACCTCGGTCATGATGCTCTCCGGGTGGAATTGCACGCCTTCGATCGGAAGGTCGGCGTGGCGAAGGCCCTGGATGACACCATCCTCAGAGTGGGCGGTCACATGGAGGATCGGGGGCACCTCGGTGACGGCGAGCGAGTGGTACCTGGTTGCGGTGAAGGGATCGGGCAAGCCGGCGAGAACACCCTCGCCATCGTGGGTGATCTGAGACGTCTTCCCGTGCCTCGGTTTGGGGGCCCTCGCGATACGGCCGCCAAAGGCGACCGCGATGGCTTGGTGGCCTAAGCAAACGCCGAGGGTTGGGATCTCGGTCCCGAGCGTCTTGACGAACTCGACCGAGTAACCGGCGTCCTCTGGCACCCCCGGCCCGGGAGAGATCACGAGGCGGTCCGGTTTCAGGGCCGCACCCTCGGCTGGGGTGAGCTTGTCGTTCCTGGCCACCACAGGCTCCACCCCGAGCTCGCCGAGGTACTGGACGAGGTTGTAGGTGAACGAGTCGTAGTTGTCGATGACCAGAACCCTCATGCGGCAAGCGTACCGGGCTGGGCCCCGCACACGGTGAGCTGGCGCTACCCTTGCCCCATGCCAGTATCCAAAGGCAGGAAAAAGGCCAGCAAGCGCCCGACACCTCCGAAGAACCCGGCCTCGTCACAGGTCGAGGACAAGGGCACATCACCAACCTGGTATGTGGCGACGATGTTTGGGATGATGGCGGTCGGGGTACTCCTGATCCTCGCCAACTACATCGACCTGCTGCCGGGAGGCACCGACTCCAAGTGGCTCCTCGGCGGCCTCGGCCTCATCGGTGTCGGCTTCGCAATGACGCTCAACTACCGCTGACGTCGGCCCTGCGAACCCTGGGCTCGCAGGCCCGGGAGGCGGACCTACGGGCCCCGAGTTCAGGAACGTGACGAATCCTGTTCGCCAACCGTTGACCAGCACAGCGCCGCAGAGCGGCCGCTCCAGCCCTGGGTTGGCAAGCACTTGGACAGGGTTTTCCCCCGGGTGGTGACACTCGCAACACGTTGCCTCAGGCGAGGACCGGATCCATGTCTTCGCGGCAATGCCTTGGAGGGTCGGAGGCGGCATCCTGGAGGTGAGTGACGGTGACCTGCATCCCGCAGACCGAGCACCGGTAGTACACCTCTACCTCCTGGACCGCATCGGGGTCAGGCTCGGGCGGTGGTCCCATGGCGAGGGCACGGACGGTGGCGATGGTCCCGAACAAGATCGCCAACCCGATCACCGCCGCGATGATCACCGCAGTCATCTATCCCCCGACGGGGTGGCAGATTCCATGGCTGAGTATCTCGACGCGGTCATTACTCGATCAGCTCGATGATGGTCCCGTTTGCGGTCCCTCCGCCCTCACACATCGCCTGCAGGCCGTAGCGGGTGCCGGTTCGCTCCATCTCGTGAACCAGGGTGGTCATCAGCCGACCCCCGGACGCACCGAGCGGGTGGCCGAGGGCGATGGCTCCCCCGTTGACGTTCACCTTGTCCCAGTCGACGCCCGTTTCGCGTAGCCAGGCGGCGATGACCGAGGCGAATGCCTCGTTGACCTCGAAGAGCCCTATGTCGTCGAGGCCGAGCCCGGCCTTGGCCAGCGCCTGTTCGGTGGCGGGGATGGGACCGGTGAGCATCGAAACCGGGTCGGTGCCAACCACCGAGAACGAGACGAACCGTGCCCTGGGGCGGAGACCCAATTCCTTGGCCTTGGCTTCGCTGGTGATCAACAGCGAGGCGGCGCCGTCGGTGATCTGGGACGAGTTTCCTGCCGTCACCTTGCCGTCCTCCTGGAAGGCGGGCTTGAGAGCGGCAAGGGTTTCCACGGTCGTGGTGGGACGGATCCCTTGATCCCTCGTCACCGTCTCCGTGTCGCCGTTCGCCTGTACCTGGATCGGGATGATCTGATCGTCGAAACGGCCTTCGTCGGTTGCCCTAGCCGCCCGCATGTGCGAGTCGTAACCGATGTGGTCGAGCTCTTCTCTGCTGATCCCCCACCGCTCGGCGATGATCTCGGCCGAGATACCCTGCGGGACCAGGCTGTCGTGATAGCGGGCCCGCATCTTGTCGCCGAACGGCTTGCCCGGCCCTTGTGAGAAGGAGATCCCCATCGGCACTCTGGTCATCGACTCCACGCCTGAGGCGACGACGACGTCGTACACGCCGGCCATCACCCCCTGGGCGGCGAAGTGGGCTGCCTGCTGGCTCGAGCCGCACTGGCGGTCGAGGGTGACCCCGGGAACCGACTCCGGCCATCCGGCGCCGAGCACCGCGTTCCTGCCTACGTTGTAGGTCTGCTCCCCTACCTGGGAGACGCAGCCCATGATGACGTCGTCGACGAGCACCGGGTCAAGCCCGTTGCGCTCGACGAGCGCGGTCAACGTTTCGGCAGCGAGATCGACGGGGTGCCAGTCTCTCAGCGCACCGTTGCTTTTGCCGAGGGGTGTGCGTACTGCGTCGACGATCACCGCGGTATTCATCAAACCTCCTGGTTGATGGCGTGGAGACGATCGGACTCGAACCGACGACCTCCTGGATGCAAACCAGGCGCTCTCCCAGCTGAGCTACGTCCCCGCGACAAGCCGAATCCTACCGGAGGCCCCGCTTTGGCCGGTCAGAACGCCGGCTTGAAGATCATCAGGAACAGCACGATCAGAAGTACCGCGGAGCGGAGGCGACCGGCCGTGATCACCTGCTCGATCAAGACTGCGGCGTCGGGATCGGCCGCGCCCTTGTCGTAAATGATGTCCAGAGCTTCCCTGGAACGGGGCGCGGCATAGAAGAGATCCGTGGTCACCGAGGCGCCCACCAGCAGGACGCTGACAACGATCCACAGCATCTCGAAGCGGAAACTGGTGATGAAGATCAGCCAGAACCCGGACGCGATCGTGAGACTGGATGTGACAGAGAACAGGCGCTGATTCATCGCGCTGGTGTCGCGAAACAGCACGCCGAGCGCGAGCGGATCCGAGCGGCGCTTGGCGTTGGCAGTGAGTGCTTCGACGTATACCGATCCGCCCATCCAGATGATGGCGAACAGCACGTGGCCCAGCAACACCCACTCGCGCACAATTCCTCCCTGCTGTGACCACGTGAGGGTACCGGCGAGAGTGCACGCATGCCGGTTCGTATCCACGTTGCGCCGGATCGGGCGCGCTGTCACACTCCGGCCGTGTACGACGACCTCCCGGCAGAACTGTTCGACTTTCACCATTCGCTGCTGGTCGATGAGGTCCGGACTACCGGCTTCCTTCGAGCCCTCCTCCAGCAGATCCGGCCCGGCGATGTCGTAGTCGACCTCGGTACAGGCACCGGAATCTTGTCCATGTTCGCCGTCATTGCCGGAGCGAGCCGGGTCTATGCGATCGAACATGGGCCGATGGCCGAGGTCGCCCGCGAGATCGCCAGGCGCAACGGCGTCGAGAATCGGGTGACGATCATCACCGACTGGTCGACCGAGGCAACGCTCCCCGAACTCGCAGACGTGCTCGTCACCGAGACCATCGGCAACATCGGCTTCGAGGAGGGCATCCTGACCTGGGTGCTGGACGCAACGAAACGTTTGCTGAAGCCGGATGGAACCATCGTCCCTGAGCGCATCTCGCTGGTCGCAGCAGCCGTGGAGAGCCGGCACGATTACGCGAAGATCGCTCGTCTCCGGCGGCCGGTTCACGAACTGGACTTCTCGGCGTTGACCAACCTCGCCACCCACAGCATCCTATGGACCGACCTCTCCCCGGTCTCGGTGGTCACCGAGCCGGCGACTGTGACAAGCGTCGACCTGGCCGCAATCGAGCACCAGGACGTCGCAGGATCGATCACCGTGAATGCGCGCCGGGACGCTTTGGTTCACGGGATCGGCTGCTGGTTCGTTGCTGAGATCGCGCCGGGTATCTCCATGAGCAACCAGCCCCCGACGGCCACGCCGAGCTGGAACCACGGGTTTCTTCCTTTATTGGAGCCGCTGCAGGTCGAGGCGGGAGACCCGTTGACGATCGAGATCCAAAGCGGCGGAGGCTGCTCTCGCTGGGGATGGTCGCTGGGGCTGGGAGAGGCGGCGGCTCTGACCTGGACCACGTCGATGACTCCTCTCACTCCGCCTCCTCGGGGTCCCTCCTTTGCTGTCTGGTAGCCTCTCCCTTCAATCGGATAAGGAGAACGCAGTGCCACGTAGAGGAGGAGGCGGCGGCGCCAGAAGGGTCCGCCGGACTCGGCGGCGGAGGAGGAGGCGGAGGATCCTACTCGTCGGTGGTCTGGTCGCCTTTGGTACCTACAAGATGACTACCAAAGACGCCGATCGGGTCAAGGAACATACCGGGACGGACCCCGAAGAACTCACAGACGAAGAGTTGGCGCAGGCGATGGACCAACTCGGCATCGACAAAGAGCAAGTCACCGCTGCCGACAAGGAAATCGCGGCGTCGGGAGACGCAACAACCCCAGCGGCAGCGACAGGTGACCCTGGCTATGCGGACGAACTGCAGAAACTCGCCGATCTCAACAAGGCCGGGGTACTCACCGACGAGGAATTCGCCGCCAAGAAGGCGCAGATCCTGGGTCTGTAGTCGTGGTGTCGGTGGAGGCGCCGCTTGCTATCGTTCCTGCCGTTCGGGCCTGTAGCTCAGCCTGGTTAGAGCGCATCCCTGATAAGGATGAGGTCCCTGGTTCAAATCCAGGCAGGCCCACCGGAGAAACCCCATGCGCCGCAAGGGATTTCTCTCATTGCTGAGAAGGGCCGATGCCCGCCGAATGCTCCCGCGTGCACATCGCGTGCACATCAGAGACCCCTGAAAGGCCCTTTGGAACCCACAACTGAGTGATTCCATCTCCGCATCGGTATCTTCCAACGACGAGAAAGGTGCCCACTTGGACTCCGTCGATGAATATCTGTGGCCAGAGCTCGGTCTTGAGCCGTTCGTCGAAGACGCGCCGGATTGGGAGCACAATGCGCGGATTCCCCACGTCCGGACTGGATCTTCTACCAGACCGGCTACCGCCGCGTAGTCGACCTTCTCGTCGACTTCGTCCTGGATCGAGATTCCGATCGGGACTTCCTGGTCCACCCGATACTCTTCCTGGGCAGGCACGCCACCGAGCTGGCACTGAAGTACACCATCCTCCTTGCGCGAAAACTGCGAGATGAGTCGGGCGAGTTTCCGAGCACCCATAGTCTCGAAAGCGCGGAGAAGACCTGACTGCCGCTGAGCGTGTCTTGGCGTGACAGCCAGTAGCTCGCACGTCTCCTTTCGCCGTGGTCGCGAGACGGACGTTTTGGAGGACTAGCTTCCCCGTGCCGGCCAAAGGCCGTTCCCGTCACACTCGATCGCTACCGTTGTCAATGAAGGGAGGCCAACACATGTCTCGGGACGCCTACGACGAAGACAAGACCACCGAGCTGATCCTGTACATCGCCGTACAGACGGAGGAAGACCCAACGGCGGGGGCGACGAAGCTCAACAAGATTCTCTACTTCTCGGAGCGATCGCATCTCCACCGGTACGGAAAGCCCATCGTCGACGCCGACTACCAGAAGCTGCCGCAAGGTCCAGGGTTGCGGAGGATGCTGCCGATCATCGACCGCCTCGAGCGAGCGGGTGACGCCCGTCTGGTCGAGCGCGACTATTTCGGTAACACTCAAAAGAGGCTCCTAGCCCTGCGCGATCCTGACTTATCGATGTTCGCGGCGGAGGAGATCGCCTCCGTCGACCGGATCATCCGGCAGTTCTGGGGGCAGACCGCGAAGATGACTTCTGAACTCTCCCACGAGGATGCCGGCTGGCTGGCGGTGGAGGAGGGTCAGAGCATTCCGCTGTCGATGGCCTTCATTGGCGAACCTGAAGTCACCGAGCACATGCGCATGCGGGCGCGCGAGCTGGCCAACGAGAGCTCCTGAACCGCTGTGGATATCAGGCGGTCCGCATCATTCAATCAGCGACTCGCCACCGAACTCGCACCAGAGGATCGTCCCTCGCTGAGCAACTTCGAGACGCAGCTGGGAAGTGCCGTGGAATTGACCCTATCAAGCTTGTGGGATGACTCGAGCTACGTCGTAGTTGTCGATCGCCAGGCCGACATCCGTGCGGTCGTGACGGTCCCCGTTCGCCCGTTCATGTTCCCACCGGGGGTCTTCTACGCGCGACGGGCCGATGACAACACGATCGAGCTGATCGACGTCGAGTTCGATTGGGACTTCTGGAACGAAGACTGACCGGAGCTCGCGTCTAGATTCAGACAGTGCAAAACACACGCTCGCATGCACGCCCGGTATTGCGTGGCGAGGGCCAAGCCAGCTGACTGGTCGAGCCGAATTGAGGGCCCGGCGGGCGCAATCCGATAGCTCGACTTGTTAGTCGGCCAATCCTACAAGTACGTCCCGAGCGCCGAGCATGCGGCCGCTGCCCACAGCAGAGGCCAGATAGGTCGTCTCGAGGCGGTCGGCGGCGGCCTCGTCGAGGCCTTCGAAGAGGTGCCCGTACGTGTCGAGGGTAGTCTTTATCGAGGCGTGCCCGAGTCGCTCCTGAATCACCTTCGGATGCTCTCCCTGGGCGATGAGCAGCGCGGCATGTGAGTGTCGGAGATCGTGGAACGTGCACGGTTGCCCGACCGAGGCCTCCACCGCAGGCAGCCAGACCCGGCGCCGGAAGTTGCCCCGCCGGATCGGTCCGCCACTCGGTGCCGAGAACACGAGACCCGACCCGTCGGCGTGCACCGCTAGGTGTCTGGCCAGGACTTCGACAAGGAACGACGGTACACGCACGGTGCGGCGTGACGCCTCTGACTTCGGTTCCTCGAAGTAGAAGGCACCGCCGCTCTCCACAAGGGACTCAGTCACTCGGATGGTGCGGCGAAGCGCATCGAAGCCGTCCACCCGGAGCGCTCGCAACTCACTGAACCGGAGCCCGGTATACGCGGCGGTGAGCACCATCGCCGAATAGCGAACATCGATCGCGTCAGCAAGGGCGTTGACCTCAGCTGCATCCAGAAAGCGGATGTCGCTTCTGCCCTCCAGCTTCGGCAGCTTTACCCCTCGACACGGCGAACGGCCGATGACGCCCGACTCCACGGCCACATCCAGGGCAGCGGCCGAGAGCTAGTACGCCTTCCGTACCGTGGCGCCTGCTTAGCCGCGGCCGTCGAGCTCGGCGGCTCGGAACCCCCGAGTGACCCCACCAGACGGGGCGAGGGTTCAAATTCAGCCAGTCCCACGAACGAACCCCCTTCCCGTCACCGGGGGGTCATCATCTCATCGCTCCGCAGGGCATACCTAAGTGACACAATGGGGGACCGCAACCATCACAGGCAATAGGAGGAGACACCTATGGCGAGAAAAGACAAAGGTGGACGGAGCAGCAAGAAGGCCGCGTCCAAGAGCCTGAAGGAGAAGCGCCAGGCCAAAAAGGTCAAGAAAGCAGCCAAGGCCAATGAACACAGACCTTTGTAATAGCTGGAAAAGCCAGCTAGCGGCCCCTCGAGGTCGGCTTTAAAGAAGTCGAGTCCGCCCTGCTGCATCCGACGGGCCCACCCGGACAGTAACGGAGCGAGAAGCCGTTGAACGGTACGAGACCGTGCTGACCACGGCCCGAGCTGCTTTCCAATGCGCCCATACATCCCGGGTACGTGCGGCTCTGTCGGCGTCCTGGTTCTCGTTTCCGGTTCTGTTGAAGCACGCAGGCGCCGGCAAGTCTTCGAACAGATACCGCGAAACGGCATGAGAACATGGATGGGGCTCGGGAGAACAACGGCGTGGAGTGATCCTTGGCTCGCGGTGGACCGTTCCAACGGACCGATTTCCATACCTCATCGTGCATGTCCCCGTCTTCAGGGCGAGGCTCTCATGACCGATATACCCGGGTATGTGTAACACCACGGCTGACGAACAACCGCGGTTGCTGGTCACCTCATGGCGGGTGCAACCCCCTTTCCTCATGGGGAATCTCGCCCTGACTGGTAACTACGTTGGTCGCCCCCCATCTAACTACGTTGAGTAGTGGATATGTACTCTGAGTAGTCGGGGAGATACGATGACAGCGACGGACCAAACGCGAAGGGATCGTTCGATGCCGTTCAGTCCTTGTGACAGGCGCGCAACCAGTGACAGCGGGCCGGCCTCTAGGCCGCCGGATTCGCTGGGCGCTGTCGATGGCCACCCACAGTCGGCCGGTACCCTCGGCGAGCAGCGCGGAGCCATTCTCCCCATCATGGCTCTGCTCCTCGTCGTGCTCCTCGGCGTGGTCGGGTTCGTCGTCGACCTGGGGTGGATCTACTGGAACAGGATCGAGATCCAGCACGGCGCGGACGCCGCAGCGCTGAGTGGGGTGGTTTACGCCTCGGACAACCCGGACAAGGCCAAGGAGACGGGAAGGGATGTCGCGGCAATCAACGGGTACATCGACACCACACTTGGTGGATCCGACATCGTCGAGATCATCGCCTACCAAGACGATCCATCGGCGGTCGCCCATGAGGGTCAGCTGAGGGCCACGATCACCCACGAAGTCCCCACCTTCTTCATGAGGGTTTTCGGGATCAACAGCCTGAACATCGCCCGCACCGCGGTGGCCGAGTACGTTCTGCCCCTGCCGATGGGGAGCCCGGAGCCGTACTTCGGCAACGACCCCGCGCTGGGCCGCTGGCCCAACTTCTGGGGGAACATCCACGGCTACTACACCGGAAAGGGCATGGGGGATCGGTATTCGTCTCAATGCATCAAGTGGGAGAAGAAGTCGGGATGCGACAAGAACGATGAGCGCCGGCAGTCGGTCAATGTGGGAACCCAGGAGGCTGCGGGGGGGTACCTGTACGGGATCGAGATCGACTCGGCGTCGGTTGGTTCGATCCTCACCGTTGAGCTCTTCGATCCGCAGTTCACCCGCGGCGGCGGAGACCATGTCCTGGTGGGCGACAACCCCCAGGGCGGCGGCGACGACGATGACGACGACGATGACGACGACTCGGGGCCGACCACGACCTTCATGCTCTACGGTCCCGACCCGACCCCGCTGGTAACCACGGACGGGAACGCCCTGGTGTGTTCGGTCACCTATGACCCGCGCGATCCGTATGCGGACTTCAACGGAGACGGGAAGGTATCGAAGAAGGACGACCAGGATGGTGACGGCGATCTCGACTGGGACGACGTCGAGCTGGGTTATCCGGGCGGGGTAGCCGCCCTGTGGGAGCCGTTCTGCACCGTTCCGATCAACGAGGCCGGCATCTTCCCCCTCCGCATCATCGTCAGCGACCCCGGCGGCGCCGACCAGCGGGGCCTCAACCGTTGGTCGATGCGAGCCTTCACCTCGGGCGGCCCGGCACCCAGGGTCTATGGCCTCGGCGACATGGCGATCTACGCCAACGTCGACGGCACACTCGGTGACACCGAGTTCCATCTCGCCGAGGTCGAAGAGGTGCATGCCGGCAAAACCCTCGTCGTCGAGCTATGGGATCCAGGCGACGCCAGTGGCAAACACTCGGTGGAGATCCGGGACCCCTCCGGCATCACCCCGCCGTGCACGTGGACTGCCGAGGAGCACAACGGGGGAGGCACCGCCAGTGGCATCGAAGGAAGCTGTGTGATCCAGACCAGCAAAGGCGGTGGTGGGAGTAGGTTCAACAACTGGCTGGTGACAATCCGGATCTCCCTGCCGGCCGGATACACGTGCGCCGCCGACTGCTGGTGGAAGATCTACTACAACTACCCCGGCAAGACCGCCGACACCACGACCTGGGCAGCCTTCATCGAAGGGAATCCCGTTCGTCTTGTCGAGTGACGTTCGAGATCCACTCGACCGATCGTGGCCTGAGCTCACTTCGCCTCCGCAGTTCCAACGGCCGACGTTCGACGCCGGTATGCGCTCGGCGAGGTACCAACCTACGTTCGGCCGTAGGGGACCCGACCCGTGGCGGTAGCCCGGGCTGTGTTTGCCGCGGGTCAGGCGCTGGTCGGCTGCCTGACCCAACGAACCTTCATGTTGACCCCGGCGTCGGTGAGGAGGTTGAAGACCGGGCAGCGCGCCTCGGTCTCCTCGACGACCTCGGCGAAACGCTCCTCGTTCTCATCGGTGGTCACGATGGCCTCGACCCGCACCGTCTGGAAGTGCTGTCGGACTCCGCGTTGTCCCATCCGACCCCGGATGTCGATGGTGAACTCCGCCTCGAACTCGATCCCGTCGTAGGCGAAGTCCATCTCGCTTGCCGTGCGGTTGAACGTGACAGACTCGCAACCGCACAGCGCTCCGAGCACTGCCTGGAGTGGGGAAGGTCCCTCCGACGAGCCGCCATGAGCAATGGGCTCGTCGGTCACCGTTGTCCCGAACTCGCCGTAATCGTGGATGGCCATCATCGATCCGTCGTTGCTCACCGCCACCGTCTTCTTGCGGATGATCGGCTCCAGCATGTCGCTCGCGCCGACTACCTCGGTCGCCATCGCGCCTCCGCGTGTCTTGGATCTACAATCGTTCGCAGATTACCAAGTGGCTCACTCGGGTGAGCGGTCGTGGGGGGTTTACGTGACGGATGTGGTCACGCTCAAGGATGTTGCAGCCGCCGCCGGTGTGCACGTATCGACGGCATCGCGGGCGCTCAATCCCGAGACGCGGTCGGTGGTCAACGTGAACACCGCAGGCCGAGTGCTCGAGGTTGCGGAGCGGCTCGGGTATCGGCCGCACCCGCTGGCGCGCGGTCTCCGCACCAATCGAACCCTTACCGTCGGGATGGTGGTTCCGGATTTGATGAACCCTCTCTTCCCTCCGATCTATGCCGGGGCTGATGCCGTGCTCGGCGATCTGGGCTATTCGGTCCTAGTGAGCAGCGACGACGACGACTCTGCCAAGGCCCGCAGTGTCATCGTTGCACTTCTGGAACGGAGGGTCGATGGGTTGATCCTGGCCAGCGCACACTGCGACTTCGTGATCCCGACCCGGCAGAGGAAGGTGCCGACCGTATTGGTGAATCGCTCTTCGGCGTCGAACGAGTTCCCTGCAATCGTGGGTGATGACCACGCCGGGATCGCTCTGGTGGTTCGCCACCTCATCAGTCTGGGCCACACCGATATCGCACACGTCGCAGGGTCCCAGGACCTCTCCACCGGATTGGCGCGTAGGCAGGCATTCGTGGAATCGATGAACCGTGACGGTCTCGACGCAAACCCCGAGCTGACCGTCGAGGCCGGCGCCTTCCGCACCGAGGAGGGCCGAGCAGCATGTGATCACCTGCTCGACTCCGGTGAGGACTTCACTGCCATAGTTGCAGCCAACGACCTCATCGCTCTCGGCTGCTACGACGCCCTTGCTCACCGAGGGATTTCGGTTCCGGGCGACGTCTCGGTGACCGGATACAACGACATGACTTTCGTTGACCGCGTGGCCCCGCCGCTCACCACCGTGGCCGTCCCGTACCAGGAGATGGGTGGCGCGGCAGCCCGCCAGTTGCTGGATCTGCTTGCGGGTGAGGTGGGAGTTGGGCCACCATACCCGCCGATGCGACTTGCTCCTGAGCTCGTGGTCAGGGAGTCGACGGCACCTCCGCCGGCAAGCTGAGATCCTCTTAGGCGAACACCGACCACAGCAGGCGGAGGGCTGCGGCGCCGAGCACGACCAGGACCAGGATCTCAAACGTCCGTTGCGACACCCGCTCTCCTACCCACGTGCCCATCGGAAGAACCACGACGACCGGGATGATGGCTAAGAGGCCGGCGAGGAAGCGCTCGGCGTCGTAGGCGCCCACCGCGGCCAGAGACACGACCTGTACGGCACCCAGCACGGCAAAGGGCACGGTG
>JADFIY010000064.1 GCA_022566415.1 Acidobacteriota bacterium | reverse complement strand
TGGTGGGACCACGACACGGGGAGTGTGTGGAGCCAGCCGATCGGTGAGGCGATCCTCGGACCCCGAAAGGGTGAGCGCATCGAGTTGCTGCCGTCGAGCCTGACGCTGTGGGGAGCATGGAAAGAGGAGCATCCACGCACGGTCGCCCTCGATGTACCCGCTGGGTTCGACAGGTTCTCGCTCAGTCAAATGGCCCTCGTCATCGACTTCGGCACCGACGTTGCTGCCTACTCCGTTCCGTTGCTGCGCGAAGTTGGGGTCGTCAACGACGTGGTCGCAGGACTCGAGGTTGCTGTGCTCATCGATCCCACAAACGACCAGCGGTGGGCGGTGTTCAGCCGGCGACTCGACGACACCATCGTCGAATTGTCCATCGTCGATGGCGAGGTCGTCGACGTGGCATCTGGCACCCGTTTCGACCCGATCAGAGGGATCGGGCGCGGTGGCGACCTGGATGGGGAGATCCTCGACCTCCTCCCCGCGTTCACGTCATTCCCCAAAGACGTGCCAACGTTCTGGCCGGAGGCGAGGTTCTGGAAGCCCTGACCCGCCGGTCGATTTGAAATGGAGCGACCGCATCGGTCTCGAACTTGTTGAGCAGAGGAGCGGCTAACCCCTGCCGCCCGCCAACATGACGGCGTAGGAAGACCGGCGCAGCGCCACCATGGCGCCGACACCGATGGCGGGTCCGATGGCCAGCCATGGGAAGGCCCACTGCCATCCCCATTGCGCGGCGATGGCAGGCACCCCGGCAATGGTGACCAGGGTGAGGAGGAAGCCGAGGCCGGTCTGCAGCGCCAACGCCGTACCTCGAAGCTCCGCCGACACCGTCTCGGTGACCATGGTCGAGAACTGTGCGGAATCGGAAACCACGGTCAGACCCCACACCAAGAACACACCCACAACGATCAAAGGTGACAGGCCGAAGAGCAGGGGTGTGAGAAGGGCACACGAGCCGGAGATCGCCATCGACCACCCGGCGGCGCCCGTCCTCCCTGTGCGATCGGCGATGATCCCTGCCCCATAAGAGCCGATCCCGCCGATGGCGATGATGGCAAACGTCGCCGTGGACACCCACCCCGCGCTGTATCCCCCAGCCAGCGCGCCGGCGGCAAGGAACGCTGCCGTCCACGTCCACATCGCGTACAACTCCCACATGTGACCGAGGTAGCCGTACGTGGAGAGCCGGAAGCCACGGTTGCGGATGACTCTCCGGACGTGAGCCCACGAAAATGGCGACACCGGCACCTCAAAGGGACCGTCGTCGACCACAAACGTCATCGTCCCTGCCGCCACCAGGGTCAGCGCGGACGACATCAGAATCACTCCTTGCCAACCAACACCGAGGCCTCGGACGAGGTGCGGAGTGGCGCTGCCGATGGTCAACGCCCCTACCAGCACACCAAGCGCCATCCCACGTCCGGTTCGGAACCATCCGGCCATGACCTTGAGTCCGCTCGGGTAAACCCCGGCCAGAAGGGCTCCGGTAGCAAAGCGGAGCAAGAACGCAAGCGGGACCGTGGTCGGGGTCACCACCAATAGCGCGACGTTGGCGGCGGCGGCGGCGATCGCCGACACCGCGAACAACCGACGCGCCGGGATGGAGTCGGCGATGCCACTCATCGCGATCCCGAGGGCGCCTGCGACAAAACCCAGCTGCACGGTGAGGGTCAGCCAGGTGACCTCGCCGACCGAGAGATCCCAGACGATCTCGAGCTGTGGGGCAACCGCAGAGGCCGAGAACCACAGCGAAAGGGCGAACAACTGTGCTCCCGCAATACCGACGAGCGCACGACGCTGGGCGGTGTGGTCGACTTCAGTCGTTGACATCGACTCCCTGGCGGACTTGGCGACGGCTGGAGACCGTTGCCACCACGATACCCGATGCAATCACAGCAGCCAGGACCGCACCCACGGCAAACGGGCTCGTTGCAACGAAGTTCTGTGCCCGGGCCGACAGATCCTCGACGATGCGGAAGGGCTCCGATGAACCGAGCGCAACGGCGCCCGAGGTGATGTTGGTCGCCCAGAACCAGACGATGTAGCCGCCGGCCAGGACGAGCAGGGCACCGGATACCTTGCCAATGTACCTCATGCTGTTCTTCAGCCGATTGATGAGCCCTTGCTTTCCGAAGGCGAGGGCGACGGTAACGCCAACCAGGACCAGGGACATTCCCGCGCCGTAGGCGAGGAAGGTGACGATACCGCCGACGAACGTTCCGCGGGTCACCTGAGTGGCGACCACGGTCAAGAACACAGGAAGGGTGCAGGAGAGCGAGGCGACGGCGTAGGAGACACCGAAGGCGAACACCGACCGGTATCCCTTGTCGGTGCTGGCACGCTTCGCCTTGGGAAGCCCCACGGTTAGTTGATATCCGAAGAGCATGGCGACGCCGAGGCCGATGACGCCGAACCCGACCACGATCGCCAGCCATGGGATGACGTCGATCACGAACCGCAGTCCAAGCGTGATCAGGATTCCGACCAAGCCGAACACGACGAGAAACCCGGATGACACCACCGCACCCACGGTCAACGCGTTGCGTACGGACCCACGCCCATCGGGGTCGTCCTGCATGCCCATGAAGTACGCCAGGTACGCCGGAAGCATGGCGAACCCGCACGGGTTGACCGTCGACACCAATCCCGCGGCGAACGCCAATGCGATCGGGGCCTCGATCATGGCAGCAGCGTCTCTTCGATCAGCTCCACCAGTTGCTGTTCGGTAAATGGCCCGTTGTGGTCCTTGATGACGTTTCCTTCGGCATCGATGAACGCGGTAAACGGCATCCCCAGCCCACCGAATTCGAGGTAGACGTCACCGAGCCGGTCCTCACCGAGGTCGAAGAGGACGCCGGTCTCGTCGACCAGGCGCAGCGCCTCCTCGCGCTCGTCTTGAAGGTTGAGACCGAGGAAGGCGACCTGGTCGCCGAACCGTTCCTGTGCCGGCTTGAGAGCTGCCGACATCTCAGCGACGCAGGATGGACACCACGACGCCCAGAAGTTGACCACGACCGGCCGGCCCTCGTAGTCCGCCAGGGTGGCGGTTGATCCGTCAAACATGACGAACGAGGCCGTCGGCGCCGGGTAGCCATCAGGGGGGGCCGCATCGGAGGATGACTCAGAAGCCGACGAGCAGGCAGCAGCGACCAGAGCGATTCCGACAACGAGGGCGATGATGGATCTACTCATGTCATTGAAACGAGATTGGACCCTGGAAAGTGGTCGCTCTGTCATGAAGCCGACATTTGTCTCCACACCGGCCAACACACGACAATGCTCACCATGGAACTCTACGACCCGATCCCGTTCGTGCCCCCGCTCAGGCCAACCGACATCGTCGCGGCGGCCCGGGCGGTCTATGAGGAGATGGACACCCGTCGGTCGGTTCGCACATTTTCCGATGAGGCGGTGGCCCGCGAGGCGGTCGTGTATGCGATCCGAGCCGCCTCCACCGCCCCGTCCGGGGCTCACCGGCAGCCGTGGACGTTCGTGATGGTGGGGGACGCCGACACCAAACGCGACATCCGTGTCGCCGCCGAGACCGAAGAACGGAAGAACTACGAAGGGGGCCGTCTCCCTCCGGAGTGGCGCCAGGCCCTCGAGCCGCTTGGCACCGATTGGACAAAGCCGTTCCTGGAGACCGCCCCATGGCTCGTCGTCGTCTTCGAGCAACGCTATGGCGTGACCAGGGACGGCGATCGCTTTCACAACTACTACGTGAAGGAGTCCGTTGGCATCGCCTGTGGGCTATTCATCACCGCGCTGCACCGCATCGGGCTGGTGACGTTGACCCACACCCCGAGCCCGATGGCGTTCCTCACCCGGCTGCTGGATCGGCCTGCCAACGAGCGCCCGTTCATCCTCTTTCCCGTGGGTTATCCCGCCGATGGAGCCGAGGTGCCCAATCTCACCCGCAAGTCCTTGGACGAAATCATGGTCGAGGTGGCGGGACCGACCACCTAGACCACGTCGAATCGAATACGGCGGAAGCCCCGACCCTTGGATTCGGTCTTCGTGATCCGGATCCGACCGACCTCAGTGGTCGATCCAACATGGGTGCCACCGTCGGCTTGGCGGTCGAGCCCGACGATGTCGATGACCCGAACCTCGGTGAGTGACGGGGGCAATAGGTTTACCTTGGTCCTGATCAGGCTGGGATCGGCGTCGGCCTTGGCGCGAGGAAGGAAGCTGACCTCCACGTCGCGCCCCAGAGCCAGCTGCCGGTTGAGCTCGTCCTCGATCGGTTGCCGATCATCCGGGTCCCAGTCGGGGACCTCGAAATCAAGCCGCCCCTCCCCCGGCTTCATATTCCCACCGGTGACGGGACTGTGGAACCGGTGCCACATGACGCCACACATGGCGTGCATGGCGGTATGGGTGCGCATCAACTCGTAGCGACGATCCCAATCGACCTCGCCGACCAATGCGGTGCCCGCGCCGGGCAGACCACCTTCCACCCAGTGCCAAACACCCTTGGTGTCCTGGGCGACCCGGGTCACGCCAAGCCGGTCGTCGCCAATTACCAGGTCTCCGATATCGTGCGGCTGCCCGCCACCCCCGGGATAGAAGACGGTCTGGTCGAGAAGCAGCCGTCCATCGTCGCGGTCTGCCTCGACAACCACCGCGTCCATCGTCTTGGCGTAGGCGTCGGCCGAATAGATACGCTTGGTCACGGCGCCCTCCTTGGCGTCGGCGCGTACGATACGGGGTTCAACACCGAGGGGAGGCCGCATGCCGGAGACGTTGCCATACACCGACGACGAGGACGCCAACCGACTCCTTGCCAATGACCCGTTTGCCCTGCTCGTTGGGCTGGTCCTCTACCAGCAGGTCCCGATCGAAAAGGCGTTCATGGGCCCGCAAGTGCTCAAGGACCGGTTGGGAGGAACGCTGGACGCCAAGACCGTGACGGCGACGGACCCCGAAGAGCTCGAAACGATCTTCAGGGAGCGGCCGGCGATCCACCGCTTCCCGGCCAACATGGCGAAACGCGTCCAGGGCGTCGCTGCCTACATCGATACGGAGTATTCGGGCGACCCGACGCTGTTGTGGGCAGACGTCGATTCTGCCGAGGATCTGAGCAAGCGAGTGCAGGCGATGCCCGGGTTCGGGGAGTACAAGGCGAAGGTGTACATGGCCGTGCTCGCCCGCAACTTCGGAGTCACCCCGAACGGGTGGGAGAAGTTCCTTCCATCCTGGCCGAATGTATCCGAGATCGAGAGCGCCACCGATCGCGAGAACCTCAAGCTGCGTAAGAAAGCGTGGAAGGCGACACAGAAGCGTTGACCTAGCCAGACCCGGCCAGTGGATATGTGTTTCTCCTATGTCTATGTCAAGCGACGGGTTCGAGGAGCCGGCGGTGGACGAACCAGTCGACGCATTCGAGGGTCGAGTATTCGACGTCGTCGAGTCCCTTCCACGGCCCTCGCATCCGCATCAGTTCGGTCTTGTAGAGCCCGCGCCGCTCCGACTGTCAGCGGCGCTGATGGGTGTGGACGAATCTTCCCCGGCATTCGCGACGCTCACCGCCATCCTTCGTTGCACTCTGGCATCATCGCATCACGTTTCTGCGTGTGACGGACATTCGGGTCGCTGGCGGAGCCACCCGACTCAGCGCGCCTAGATGAAGTGGATGCGCTGTAGCTACTCGCGGCGGATATCCATCTGTAGGAACTCGGTCACCCGTAAGAAGCGCGGCGGCGTCCCTGTGCCTGCGGGCATGCGTTGCCACGCGACATCTTTCTGTCAGCAATCTCGGGGACACCAAATCGAGCTCGTTGCCATCAATCTCGAGACTGGCAGTCCCGGCAGCCAACACGTTCTTGACCCAATCCGAGCCCGAGCCATACACCGGGACAAAGAGGTAGCCGTCGTCAACGGGATGGGCGTCGAGGGGTGTTCGGTAAACCTTCCCGGACGATCTGCCCACATGCGTCAGCACAGGCCTGACGCCCCGCTTGAGTTCCCTTCTGTTGAGTACTCGTGACTTGACCGAACCACAGTGGCGTAGGCATGCAGAACCCCAAGGTATCGAGTGAGCGGTATCCGCAGCGGACGATTGTTCTCAAGGTGTTTCTCATTCGCCATGCGAGACGGTGATGACGACTTTCCCTTGGGGGTGCCCTTCCTCCTGATACCGGAGAGCTTCGGGGACCTCGCTCAACGGGTAGCTTCTATCGATGACAGGTGACATCTTGCCGCCTTCAAGAAGCTCCTTCAGGAAGATCACATCTTGCGCTTTGAATGGTTTCCACATCAGCATGCCCATCTTCCGGCTACCGGCCATCGAGATCAGTGGTCCTAGGAACATTGCCTGGAACACACCACTTATGGAAGCTGGGATCATGACATAGACGCCCTTGGGGCGTAACGCACGCTTGGACTCGAAGATCGAGCGATATGCCGCGACATCGAGGATCCGGTCATACCGCTGTCCACTCTTGGTGTAGTCCTCTTGGGTGTAGTCGATGACGTGGTCTGCGCCGATCGAGCGCAGCATGTCCAATTTGCTCGTACCGTCCACGCCGGTCACTTCCGCTCCGAAGGACTTGGCGATCTGAAGAGCGAAGGGACCCACGTTTCCGCCCGCACCATTGATCAACACCTTGTGTCCCGGCTGGATCCGTGGTTTGCCCCGAAGGCCCTGCAGGGCCATGACGGCCGCTTGAGGAACGGTGGCGGCCTCCTCGAATGTCAACCCGGCCGGTTTCAGCGCGAATGCATCCTCAGAAGCACATGCATACTCGGCAAAAGCGCCGAAGCCATATTCGGTCAAGTCCCCGAACACCTCATCACCTGACTGGAACCGCTCAACGTTCTTGCCGACCGCCTCGACCTGGCCTGCCACATCCAATCCCAGACCAGTGTTCTTCGGCTTACGCAGCCCCGTACCTAGGCGTGCGATGTTCGGCCGGCCTAGCAGGTAATCCACGTCAGCCATATTCACGGATGACGCGTAAACTCGTACGAGCACCTCATTGTCCTTGGGAGTAGGTTTGGCTACCTCTTTGAGCTGAAGGACATCGGGTGAGCCGTACTCGGACCGGACGATCGCCTCAATAGTGTTCTCCTTAGCCGTCGCGTTTGGTGGAAGGTGGCTGTCTGGTCGACAGGGCAAGCACGATCGAAGTCGAGGACCCGCCACGTCGCCCATGGTACCCAATGACCTGCCCTGTCCCTATGTGGCACCTCGCCAGTTGCCGGATGCGTAGACAACACCACCGGATCTATCGAGAACCCGCGCAAGACCCGCTCGTGCACCGGTATACCGCCATGCGTCTCACCTACACCGCCCCTCTCAAACAAGCTGAACTCGCAACGGACAAGCGACAAAGCTACTTCGGCGATCAGAACTCCACGTCGCTCACCGGGATGCTCAAGGTCAAGCGCGGGAGGGTCGACGAGCACTTCGCCGATCTCATCGACGAGATGTACGCCGAGTAGGAGTGCCATCGGCTAGTGGTGGTGCACCACGAGCCGCCCCGCGGCGAGCTCCCACGTTTGGGTCGTGCACGCGGCGGCGAGGGCGTCGTCGTGAGTGACCATGACCAGCGCACCTGGGTACGCGACCAATGCCGCCTCGAGTCGCTCGATCGCTTGGATGTCCAAGTGGTTGGTCGGTTCGTCGAGCACGACAGCCCACACCTGGAGCCCGAGCCCGTATGCCATCTTGAGCTTCCGGGCCTCGCCCGGCGATGGCGCCGATGACACCAGCAGGAGATCCGGGTCGAGGCCCAACGCGGCGACGAGCGACAGGACCCGCCCTCGTTGGGCCTTGGGGAGGACCCTGACCGACTCGAGCAACGCCTTCCCGTCGGCTGCCGACATCTCTTGAGGCAGGTGTAGCAGGCGACCGGCCGGCAGAGCCGCCGCCTCGATGAGCGCAGCGAGGAGGGTGCTCTTCCCGGCGCCGTTGGGCCCGGCGACCCGGATCCGATCGCCGCGCAGCAACTCGACGTCGATGTGTTCGAGAACGGCGTGGCCGTCGGCCTGCAGGAGCGGCCGGGTGAGGGTCGCCAGCCGGGCCTTGGGAGCCGGCGCGTAGTCGATGAACAGTGACCGCCCCACCTCGCGGAGGACGTCATAGGACTCGACCTCGCGCGCGACTCGCTCGAGCCGCGACCGGGTCATTTCCAGCTCGCGGTCGGCGCGCCGGCTGCCGGACTCGGCGCGACCCTTGGCCTCCATGCTGCGTGCGTCGTGGTCCTTCACGCCCGCCTGCCGCATAGTGCGCCGATGGCGGGCTGCTAAACCCTCTCTGCGGCGTCCCTGGTCAGCGACTCGCCGCTTGAGCTTGCGGGCCTCGCGCTTGGCGGTCTCGAGGTGTTCCTCGCGCTGTGCCGCTTCGGCCTCCCAGGCCTGACGGGCCTGCCCGTAGGGCGCGTTCCATTGCCGAACGGAGCCGCCAGCGACCAGGAGTGTCGAAGAGGTCAGGGCGTCGAGGAAGTGGCGGTCGTGGGAGACGATCACGCCCACTCCTGGAAACCGGCGCAATGCGTCGAACAGGATCCCGCGACCCTCCCGGTCCAGGTGGTTGGTGGGTTCGTCGAGCAGCAGGACTAGCGGTCGTGCGGCCAGCGCAGCACCTATCTGCCAACGTTTTCTCTCGCCTGGTGACAGCGTCGGCCAGCGCTCCAGGTCGGTCGGGTTGAGCCGAAGGCGGCCGAGCAGTTCCCTCGCATGGCCCTCGCCCGAGGCCGCAAATGAGGAGATTTCATCGGTGCGGTGCTCAACTGATTGATGACAGAGGGTAGGGCTGGGGCGGACCGGCTCGACCCTCACGATCCCCGAGACGGGCTCGAGTTCCCCGGTGACCAGTCGGAGTAGGGTTGTCTTGCCACTGCCATTGGCACCGACCAGCCCATGCCAGCCGGGGCCGAGATGAACGGTCACATCATCGAACATGGGAACGGCAGAGGTGTGACCAAATGAGAGGTCGACGAGGTGCAAGGACGGCATGAGGCTCCTGAGGCGTTATCCACGACGGCGGCATGGATCAGAAACGTGGAGGTGGGATCAGGCGTCAGCGCGCATGGACTCCGTCCGGGTAGCCCTGCCAGTGTAGTGACCGGGCCACTGCGTCTCTGGCGTAGGCATGGCTAACGGGACGGGGCTGCCTCACCGCGGATAACGAGGGCGGGAAAGCCGATGGCCACGATCACGGCGAACGTGAACCACTGAATGGCATAGCCGAGGTGGCGGCCTTCGCTTGGCTCTGGGGGTGGTCGCTGCAGGGGGAGATCTCCCGAGGGCGGATCCTCGCTCTCGACCAGGAGGTACACCGGCAGCAGGTCGCTTCCCCACTGACCGGCCAGCACGCCCAGATCGATACGGCCGATCTGCTCGTAGGACCCGCCGGTTCCTGGGGTGCCAAGAGAGCGATGGGTCTGTCCTTCCAACAGCATCCCGACGACCTCGACAGAACCGGGGGCAGGCGCGGCATCGACGACCGGGGGCCCCTCGGTATCGATCGGAACCCACCCCCTATCGACGGCAATGTTCACGCTGTCGCTGCGAAGCGGCGTAAGCACGTCATGGCCCGGCCGTCCGTTGAGTGTGGTTGCGACCACGAGCACCTCTTCGAGCTGGTCGTAGACGCCCTCCACCAGCACCCGGCGGTAGGCAAGCGCCTCGGGGTCGGCACCAAAGGTGGCGATGGCCTCTACGAGCTGTACGGGGTCCGCCGTGCTTCTCGCCTCGATGGTGGCGTTGATCGTCCGGCGTTCCTCGAGACGCCTGAGCTGCCAGAAACCGAGGTTCACAAAGGCAACAATGGTGGCCAGGGCAATAGCGACGCCGGCGATCCAGAGCGGGGACTTCAGGAAGGCGTAACGGCTCACCGTCCCGAGGCTAGGTGCGGTGGCTGTCGACCGAACCCGAATCCCAATCCCGCCTCGCCAGCCCGAATTGCAGCCGGTCGGTCAGCGTTCTTGAGGCAGCCGTCGACGGCCACCCCCTCGAAAAGAAGACTGACCCTCTCGGCGACGCTCGTGGGGGCCGGGTTGGTCGCGAATATCCCAGCATCGACCCGATGCAGGTTGAGGATCCTAGAAGCAGTACTAGATATATCGTTTCACGGCGGCGCTGGTTATGCCTTGGTTCTAGTAGCCCGGGGATAGCCACCATCCGATCTCGGCCGACCCCGACCACACATCGTCTCGGGGCGCCGACCCTGGGCCGCCGGCCACCCCACCCTCGACAGGTTGGCGAAGCTCAGTACCGGATCCTGCGCTTCACAGATGGCAATCCACTCGTCCGCATCCCGTTCGGTGTAGCGGTATGGGAACTGGTTGGTCAGGTAACGGCTGATGCGCTCATCGTCCGCGGCGACGAGCAATCCGTCCCTGTGCTGTCGACCCCACGGTTCGAGCACAACGTCGGGGTTAGCAAGCCTTGGCCCACCTGGTGCCACGATCAGTCGACGCCTCCTCTGGCGGTCCCACCGCTGCGACGCGGGTCGGCCGCGCCATACAGCCCGCCGACCGGATCCCACAATGCTGCCTGAACTCCGCCGAAGTACATGCTGATGTCGGGGAATCGGCGTGCGCTCATGTCACCTATGGGGCGAACGTCGAGCCCGGGCTCGTAAGCAATGGTCGGCTTTCCATCGAACGCCTCGACATGCATCCTGGGGTGGGCTACCGCGTCGCTGAGGGACATGCCAAGGTGGAGGAAGTTGATCAACACCTGGGAGATGGCAGTCGTGATCCGTGACGCCCCGGGAGTCCCGATAGCGATCACCGAGCCATCGGCGCGGCGACCAACTGTTGGCGCCATGTTGGAGACCAGCCGTGTGCCCGGTGTCAGCGAGTGGAACCCGTCCACGAGCAGCTCGACCTCGCCAAGCGAGTTGTTGAGATACATCCCGGTCCCGGGGACCACAGCTCCCGACCCGTAACCGGCCGAAACTGTGACCGCACACCCGGCGCCGTCGCTATCGGTAGCCGAGGTGTGCACGGTGCTCGGTGAGCGGTCGAGGGCCGTCAGATCCCCGGCATGGGCGAGTGCCAGGATCTCGTCAGCCGCCGCGGAGCGCCCTTCATAGTCATCGAGACGGTCGGAACGGAAGCCGAGCACGCCGCGTTGGATCCGAGCCAGCCGATCGATCTCTTCCGACGTCCAACCAGCGAAAGGGGGATTGAGGGCCAGCAACAGCATGGCGGCCGCTGCGACCCCTCCGACGGCGGGCAAAGGGTTGGTTGCGATCTCCCAGTCGTCGACGTTGAAGCGGATCGGCTCCCTGGTAACGGCCTGGTACGCGGAAAGATCCTCAGCCGTGAGGATGCCGCCCCCTGCCAGGATGTCGGTCAAGCAGTGAGTCCAATGATCCCGCCCGGCTCCCGAAGTGCCGCCCGAGCGCGGGTCGCCGATCTTTGGCTTGCGGCCCATTTCGCTGGTGACCAGCAACAAGGTTTGGTCGAGCAGTCCGCGGCCGGATAGATCTTCAATCAAGGCCGAGAACGCTCGATCGAAAACCGGCAGCAGATTGTCTTTCAGACAGCTAAAGTTGTTGCCATGCGTGTCCCAGCCACCGGCGCTCTTGCACTTCTTACCGAGACGAGGCCGATCTTCCTTCCAAAAGACGGTGATGAAGGGAACGCCCGCTTCGACTAGACGCCGGGCCAGCAGCAGGCTCATTCCGTTGACATTCTCGCCGTATCGTTTTCGGAGCTTTGCGGGTTCGCTTGTCACGTCAAATGCCGCGGCCGTTCCTGACGAGGCCAGCAAGGAGATCGCTCGTTTCTGAAGCGTGCTCCAGGTGTCGATCGCTGCGTGGGAGTCGAAGTTGCGGCGGGCGTCATCAACCGCATCGAGCAGTTCCCGCCGCTCAG
>JADFIY010000247.1 GCA_022566415.1 Acidobacteriota bacterium | reverse complement strand
CCAAGAGGAGAAGAAAAGGACTTGCGACTTGCGACTTGCGACTTGCGACTTGCGACTTGCGACTCGGAACCGGGAACCAGGAACTGGGATGCCCCCTCTCCACCTGTTATGCGGCGGGTCCCCAGGCCACCCAGGAGCCCGCCGAGATGCGGACCGGGGCTTCCCGGTCGAGGTGTTGTACCCACACCCCAGACTCGCCGTCCACCGTCCCTGGGAAAGCAAACGCGGTGCCATCGGGCGACCACAGCGTCATCGACTGGGCGTACTGGTCGAAGAAGGGGACAAAGGTGGCAAACCATATGGGATCGGGCGTAAAGGTGTGGAAATCGGTGACTTCCCCTTCTTCCCACACGTGCCAGGCGAGTTCGCGCGACTCCGCACCGGCGAAGCCGAGGTAGAGGAGCCGGCGGGCGGATGGGTCCCAGAAGAAGGCGACAATGCCCTCGTCGGCGGCAATTTCCAGGGTGCCGTCGTCAAGCCCGACCACCACGAGCGCATCCGGACGAACCGCGGGAACCGACTGGGCCAGAACCTCGACACCACCGGTCCCGGGCACGGCCACCGGGCCGACGGAGCGGATGGCGACTAGGTCGCCGCCGACAACGAGGTGGGCCGGTCCGCTGACCGTTGCCAGATCTACCGTTTCGTCATCAGAGACCACGGCGAGGAATGACGTCGATCCAGCCGATCGGATATACACGATGTCGTTGTCTCTCACCCCAGGGGCGGCAAAGGTTCCAAGATCGGCGGCGACGGGCAGGCGATCGGGGTGAACCTCATCGAGATACGCGTCCTCGGAGTGGGCGACGACCCTCCCGTCGGCGGTCCATCCGAAGAAGAACGGGAAGTCACCGTCGAGCTCGGCAACCGATGCGTCGTCGGCCACGATCTCGGCGGCGAGTCCGCCCGTGATGGAGTTGCGGAGTGTCACGATGTCCGCTGAGGCACCGCCCCCGGGTCGCGGGTAGACGTAG
Source organism: Acidobacteriota bacterium (assembly GCA_022566415.1). GTDB lineage: Bacteria > Actinomycetota > Acidimicrobiia > Spongiisociales > UBA5794 > JACZST01. Next base: position 1,570 of record JADFIY010000247.1, on the reverse strand, counting down.
AACGGCGGAGTCGGGAACTCGATCCGCCGTTGTTCGCCCGCGCCGACCTCGGCCACGACCAGCGAGCCGCTGGCAGCCATCTGTTCGACGTAGACCACGTGGCCCGGGCCGGACCACACCGGCTGGAAGGCCGTTGTGCCTTGAGCAAAATCGGTCGTCTCGGCAACGATGTCCCCATCGGCGGTCACGATCACTACGTCGCCGAGATCGTCGACGATGGCGAGCAGTCCGTCTTGCTCGCCTTCGTCGCTTGGACTGCACGCCGTCGCCACCAAGGCGACCACAAGGATCAGGGTCCGGATCATCCCCACCGACGGTAGCTGTGGTGGGAAACGAGTCGGACGAGGAATCCGGCTTATCGGAGGACATATAGGGCGCCTCAAGCTTTCGATGCCGGAAACCGAATTCACTTGGAGTGGATGCTCCATTTGATGCTGCGGTCCTGGCGGCGAAGGAGGGCGCTCCCTGGGCGTGGGAACAGCTCTATTCGTGGTTGTCGCCGCGCTTGCTCGGGTATCTACGGGCGCGCGGCTCACGCGACCCGGAGGGTGCGCTTGGAGAGACCTGGTTGCAGCTGGCGCGCAACGTTGCCACATTCGAGGGCGACGCCACCGGGTTCCGCTCGTGGGCGTTCACCGTGGCCCACCACCGGGTTATCGATGAGGCGCGACGACGGAAACGGACACCCCCCACCCAAGCCCTCGACGAAGTGCTGGCCGACGACCAACAGAGCCTGGGAGTCATCGACTCGGAGAGCGAGGCGCTCGCCGTCATCGAGCTCGATGAGCTGGTCGGATCCATCGGCTTTCTGTCCGACCTGCAGAAATCCACTCTGCTGCTGCGGATCATCGGTGACCTGTCGGTCGCCCAGACAGCAGAAGCGCTTGGCAAAAGCGAGAGTGCGATCAAGACCGCCCAATACCGAGCGATCTCCATACTGAGGGATCGCCTCGACAGCCCCGCGACCAAACCGGTCTCTCCATCGGTTACGGAGATGACATGAGCCATGACCGACACCTGAGCGACCACGACATCGAACAGCTCTTGAGGGGCAACGACGTCGACCCGTCTCTTGACGGCGTCGCAACATGGGCAGCGGCCATTCGGCGTGCGGCTGACACATCGGTTAGCCCGTCGGCGGTAACCGCGCACGTCACTGCGGCTGCGGCGGCGGCAGCTGCAGCATCTGCTCGCATACCGACTCACCCCGCTCCTGGTAGCGCCAAGGCACCATCGACGCTGGGACGGATTTACCGGAACGCGGCGATGAGGGTCGCAGCCATCGCTGCTGCCTTCGTGGTGGCGACCGGCGGCATCGCCGCCGCCGGCGTGTTGCCCGATTCCATCCAGGAGCCAATCGCAGACTTCTACGGGATCGTCGGCTTCGACTTCCACCCTGGAGAAACTGCCGATGACGACGACGCGGGAGACGACGACGACGGCGAGCTTGGCGAGGAGGGCGACGGCGACGTTGCCCCGGTCGGTGTGAAGGACGACGACGACGACGACGACCAGGGGAACAAAGACGACCACCACCACCACGACGACCAGGGTGACGACGACCAGGGTG
>JADFIY010000063.1 GCA_022566415.1 Acidobacteriota bacterium | reverse complement strand
GACCGCGCCGGATACTTGCGCATCAAAGGCGCGCGCCTGACATCTGAAAAACTGCAGACACAGATTCGTCACACGTTACTCGATCTGAATTGTACGGCAAAGATGGTCATCGTTGCCGGCGGCGCGCATGCGGTGGACCCACATGATGTGGGTCATGGACCATTACGCGCACATGAAGCGATCATCATCGATATATTTCCGCAACACGTTGAACATGGATATTGGGGCGACCTCACACGCACCGTCGTGCGCGGTCAGGCAGCGCCTGAATTGCGCGCGATGTATCGCGCGGTGCGATCGGCACATGCCGGGGCACTGGCACGCGTGAAAGCCGGTGTGCGCGCGCTGACCATCGCCCCCCAGCTTGCAACACCTTTTGTTAACCGCCTCAACGCATCCGGGGCCACGGGAGTTCCCATCCGATCATGAAATTCACGATATTGGGTCAAGGGACCGCGGTCCCGCCGCATTTCTTGTCGCGAGACGACGCCGTCGATCTCGTGCGGGATAATTTTTGCCGCACGGATCGCGAACGGCGAATCGTGCCGGCGTTATACCGTATGTCCGGTGTTAAAAAGCGGCACAGCGTACTCCTCACGTCGTCCTCGGGCGGCGATTCCACTCCGCAACGCACCCTTCTCGATCTACCGGTAAACGACGAGGACATGGGGCCCGGCGTAGGCCTGCGCATGGCGGCATACGAGCAGGGCTCTACGGCCTTGGCCTTGGAGTCGACAAGCGAAGCCTTGGCAAACGCGAATGTGGACGCACTCGACATCACCCACCTCGTCACGGTGTCGTGCAGCGGATTCGCCGCGCCGGGAGTCGACATCCACCTGATTAGAGAGCTAGGCCTCCGCCCGACGGTCGAACGGACCCACGTCGGTTTCATGGGATGCCACGGCGCCCTGAACGGATTGCGGGCTGCCCGCGCCTATGCCGAAGCCGACCCGTCCGCGGTGGTCCTCATGTGCGCCGTGGAAGTGTGCAGCGTTCACTACCACTATGGATGGGACCCGGAACAGATCGTCGCGAACGCCCTATTCGCCGATGGCTCCGCGTCGGTCGTAGGCGCGGCCCGGCCCGAAGGCGAAGGGTGGCAAATTGGCGCGACGGGCGCGTGCCTCATCCCCGATTCGGAAGACGCCATGACATGGCGCATTGGCGACCATGGATTCGTCATGAGCCTCTCGCCGCAGGTGCCTCAATTGATCGAAAAACATCTCCGGCCTTGGACGGAGCAGTGGCTCCATGGCGGGTGGCCTCATCTCGCATCATGTGGGAACGCAGCCGGTTCGGGATCAACCTGGGTCTGGTGGCCGCCGCCTTGGCCGTTGTGATAGGCGTGAGGTCGGTGCCGGTTGTCGTCGTGATCGGCCTTGCGGGTTTTGTCATCGGCACCATCGGTCACTTCTTCTTGTACCAGACAGCACGCGCCCACGCCGGTGGCAAGTCGTGGCCACAGGCAATGGGCGCCACCGTCAGGAACGACAAGGGGTACTGGGGCGGGCAGGTTGCCCATGTGGGCTTCGCGTTGGTGGCGGTGGCGATCGCAACCACATCCGCGATGGCAGTGCGTACCGAGGTCTCGCTCGTGATCGGGCAAACCGCGGTCGTCGGCGGCTATTGCGTCGAGTATCGAGAGGCGTTCCGGCGCATCGAACCGGAACGGATCGTGCAGGGCGTCAGGGTGGCGCTTTACGACGAATCGTGCACCGTGGAGAAGGCGGTGCTCGAGCCGCGTCTGCACGAGTATCCGAAGTTCGGCCAGGTCATAGCCACCCCGGCCGTGCGGTCGTTCGCGATCGACGACGTGTATCTGACGATCGCCAGCGTTGACGATCAGGCGATCGTGCTGTCGGTGCTGATCTTTCCCCTGCAGCGTCTCCTCTGGGTCGGCGGCCTGATCGTGGTTGCAGGGGGCGTCGCCGCTTTGGGGCGAAGCGTCCGCACTGGCCCCGGCACGAAGCCATCCGAAGAGGCAAAGGACACCGTTCGTGCCTGAGCGGCTCAGACGCCTGGCGCAGCTGGTCGTCCCTGCGGTCGCCATTGCTGTGATCGTCGTCGGCTTGTGGCCGTCGGATGCCCCGGCCGACCCGGAGGCCCGTGCCCATGCGCTGGCGACCTCATTGAAATGCCCGATCTGCGCCGGGGAGTCGATCGCCGCTTCTCAGACCGACCTCGCAGGAGATCTGCGGGAGCTGATTGGCGACGAGATCGCCGCCGGGAGCACCGACCAGCAGATCCGGGCGATGTTCGTGGCTAGCTACGGCGAGCAGGTGCTGCTCGATCCACCTGCGGGTGGATGGGGGATCGCCTTGTGGGCAGTCCCGCTTGCGATCGCGGTTGTCGGCGGGATCGCTATCTACGGATTGCGGCGGCGACCACCCGAGCTTGCACAGACGACCGAGGTCGAGGGGTGAGCGCCGACCAAATCGCCGATCAGATCGAGCAGGTGGAGCGCGACCTCAACGAGGTCGCGGCGCAGCGGGACGCCGGGGAACTGGACGCCGCCGCCGCCGATCGGCTAACCGCCGCCTACGAGGCGGAACGGGCGGCAGTCCTGGCCACCGCCGCCGAGGTCGGGGACCCGGAGGCGGTCGGACGGTCTCGGGCGAGGATGCTGATGGGGGCAGCCATCCTGGGCGTCGGGATCGTCGTCATAGCAGTAATCGGGGCGTTCTCGCTGCAACGAGAGAACCCGACCGATGCAATCGCCGACGGCATTCCGAGTGAGGTGCTCGCTGGGGAGGCTGGTGTCGACCTTTCCTCCGTCTCCAATGAGGAGATGGAGGCCGTCGTCGCCGCCAACCCTGGGATCATCGGGATGCGGCTCGCCCTCGCCGAGCGTTATGTGCAAGACGGCGATCACCCCGGCGCGCTGGCCCACTACCTGGTGGTGCTCGATCAGGATCCGGATCGCCCCGAGGCGCTGGCCATGGTCGGCTGGCTCTCATTCTTGTCAGCAGAACCAGCGCTTGCCGAGTCCTTCATCACCCGCGCCCTCGATGTCGAGCCCAACTACCCGCAGGCGCTGTGGTTCCTCGCCAACGTCAGGGCGGGTAGTGGTGACGATGAGGGCGCAATCGAAGCGATCGTGCTTCTCCTTGCCTTCGACCTGTCACCCGAGGTGAAGGCAGCGGCGGAGCAGCTCCTCGGCGAGGTTTCGTCGTGAGCAGCCGGATCGTATGGGTGGTGATCGCCGTCGGGTTGGCCTTCGTGGTCGCCGGGGTTGGCTTCGCCGGACGGCTGGGCACCGACCCGACCGTTGTGGACAGCGCCTTGGTGGGCGAGGTGGCGCCTGAGGTCGAACTGGACGCGTTCGGCGGAGAGGGCTCGGTTCGGACCATCGATTTCGCCCCCGACATCGTCGTCGCCAACTTCTGGGCGGCCTGGTGCACAGGGTGCCGCGAGGAACACGCTGCATTGCTCGCCGCCGCCGAGGACTATGCCGATTTCGGGGTCACCTTCCTCGGGATCAACACCCTGGACGAGCCAGGCCCCGCCGGACGATTCCTCGACGAGTTCGGTCGCGGCACACACTACGAATACGCGGTCGACCAGGGATCTCGGGCCACCTTCGCCTACGGCGTTCACGGCCTTCCGGAGACATTTTTCATCGACCGCAGCGGCGTCGTGGTGGGGAAGATCATCGGGCCTGTGACCTACGACCTGCTGGCGGCGACTCTGAACAACATTCTCTTGGGGGAAGCCGTCGATTCCGTGAAGACCGGGGAAACGGAGACGAGGTGAGTCGCAAGTCGCAAGACTTGGGACTCGGGAGCGGGGAACTGGTTCATTGCTCGCCAGTAGCATCGCGGCCCCCCTACCAACCCAGGAGCCTTCGTGTCATCCGATCACCGTCTGCCGCGAACGGTCGTCCCCAACCATTACACATTGACCCTCTCGCCGGAGCTCGATGCAGCGACGTTTGGCGGCCGTGCCGTCATCGATGTTGAGATCAGCGAAGCGACGGACGAAATCGTCCTCAACGCCGCCCAGCTGACCATCACCGATGCGACGCTTCGCAGCGAATCCGGCGCTCGCATCGCGGCGGACGCAACGATCGACGAAGCCGCCGAGCGGGTGACGCTCACCCTCGCCAACCAGGCCGATCCCGGTGCATGGACGCTGGAGATCACCTTTGACGGGATCCTCAACGATGATCTGCGCGGCTTCTACCGCTCGGTGTACATCGACGAGGAGGGCAACGACAAGACGATCGCCACCACCCAGTTCGAGGCCACGGACGCCCGTCGCGCCTTCCCGTGTTGGGACGAACCGGACTTCAAAGCGACGTATGGAGTAACGCTCGTTGTCGATGAGTCGCTGACCGCGATCTCCAACGGCCCAGAGATCGCAAGGGAAAGCGCCGGCAGCGGCAAGGTCGCCATCACCTTCGAGGACACGATGAAGATGTCGACCTACCTGGTCGCCTTCATCGTCGGTGAGCTCGAAGTCACCGACCCGGTCGACGTCGACGGTATCCCGCTGCGTATCGCCTACGTTCCCGGGAAACGGCATCTCACCGACTACGCCCTCGAGGCTGGCGCCTTCGCCCTGCGTTTCTACTCCGACTACTACGACATCCCCTACCCGGGCGACAAGATGGACATGATCGCCATCCCTGACTTCGCCTACGGAGCGATGGAGAACCTCGGAGCGGTCACCTATCGAGAGACCGCCCTTCTGCTCGACGAGGAACGCGCCACCCAAACCGAGCTGATGCGGATCGCCGAGGTGATTGCCCACGAGATCGCCCACATGTGGTTCGGCGATCTGGTCACGATGAAGTGGTGGAATGGGATCTGGCTCAACGAGGCGTTCGCCACCTTCGCTTCGATGAAGTGTGTCGACGCCTTCCGGCCGGATTGGGAGATCTGGCTCACCTTCGCCGCCGATCGCACACATTCGATGGGCACCGACGCCACCGAGTCGACGCGGCCGATCGAGTTTCCCGTCGAGTCTCCGGAAGAGGCCAACGAGATGTTCGACAACCTCACCTACCTCAAAGGGTCGTCGGTGTTGCGGATGCTCGAGCAGTACCTCGGCGAAGACACCTTCCGCAAGGGGGTGAGCAACTATCTCAAGGAGCACGCTCACGCCAACACCGAGACCGCCGATCTGTGGGCCGCGCTGGAGGCTGCCTCAGGTGAACCGGTAGGCGCAATGATGGATACGTGGATCTTCCAGGGGGGTTTCCCCAGGCTGGCCGTGGCGGGCTCCCCGGGTTCCTACACGATCACCCAGGAGCAATTCCGGTTCGATGAGCCGGGCGATCACCGATGGCAGGTGCCGGTCATGCTGCGCTCCGACACCGGTGCGCAACGGGTGCTGCTGAGCGAGCAGTCGGTCACGTTCGATGCCGGCGACGGGCTCGTCGTCAACGCAGGGGGCAACGGGTTCTACCGGGTGCGGTACTCGCCGAAGCTTCGCGACGCGGTGCGCGACCGGCTGGACACTCTGGAGGCCGCAGAGCGCTACAACCTGGTTTCGGATCTGTGGGCCGACGTGCTCAAAGGCGGCAGCGAGGCGGGAGACTTCCTCGCCCTGGTTGGCCGGCTCGGCGACGAGCAAGAAGTCGACGTCTGGGAGGCGGCACTCGCCGGCCTCGGGGAGCTCGACCGCATCGCCTCCTTGGACGTCCGCCCTGACTTGCAGCGGTTCAGCAGCAATCTGGTCTCCGGCAAGGCGGACGAGATGGGGTGGGCGCCTGCCGCCGGTGAGGACGATCGCACCAGGAAGCTGCGCGGTGTGCTGATCCGCGCTCAGGGCAACCTGGCCAACGATCAACCGATCCAGGAGGCCGCACGCCTCATGCTCGACGACGTCAGGGAGCGTCCGGCAGGCGTCGACTCGGAGGTTGCCGATGCCGCCCTCTTCGTCACCGCCGCCAACGGCGATACCGACGACTTTGATCGGTTCATCGAGATTTCGAACACGTCAGGCAACCCTCAGGAGATCGTGAAGAACCTGCGTGCCGCGGCCACCGTGCCGGGTCGCGAGGCTGCGAAACGGCTGTTCGACTTGGTCCTGGATGGTGACGTGCGCAGCCAGGACGCGTTCTGGGTGCTGGCGGTGATGCTCGGTCATCGCGAGAACGGCCCGTATGTCTGGGAGCTGATGAAGGAGCGATGGGGCGAGATGATGGGGGCGCTTCCGCCGATGACGGGCCGGCGGATCCTCGATCGGATCCCGTTTCGCTCGGAGCCAGAAGTGGCTGCGGACATAGAGGCGTGGCTCGCCGATCATCACATCCAGGGAGGCGACAAGTACGGCCCGCAGCAGATCGAGTTGATGAAGGTGCGAGTCGGATTACGCCAGCGTGAGCAAGACCGCCTTGGAGAGGCCCTCAAGCCCTGAAGCCTTGACGGCTTCACGGTCGTATTACGTATTACGTAATACAAGCTTGGGACGCGGTTGGCTGAATCTAGGCTGCCGCCCATGACTGTGGTTATCGATGGATCTCCGTTGACGATCGACGAGGTTGTCGCCGTTGCTCACGGGCGGGCGGATGTCGAGGTGGGGAACGGCCTTGCGGACCGGATGATCCCTGCGCTGCAGGTCGTGCGCAGCGAGGTCGCCAACGACGAGGTGGTCTACGGCGTCACTACCGGGTTCGGCGCTCTCGCCAACACCCGAATCTTTGGGGACGATGCAACCCACTTCCAGATGGACCTGCTGCGCAGCCACGCGGGTGCCGTCGGCGCCCTCCTCGACCCGGTCACGGTTCGCGCCATGCTGCTTCTCCGTGCCAGGACCCTGGCGCAGGGTCACTCCGGAGTGCGCCCCGAGATCGTCGTGTTCATCGTCGAGATGTTGCGACGCGGGCTCGTCCCTGCGGTCCCCGAGCATGGCTCGGTGGGAGCTTCGGGCGACCTCGCCCAGTTCGCCCACCTCGCCCTGCCCATCATCGGGGAAGGTCAGCTTGTGGTCGACGGCGCCACAGTCCCCGCTGCCGACGTGCTCCGCGAGGCCGGGCTGGTGCCGCTCATCCTCGAGCCAAAGGAAGGGCTCAGCCTGCTCAACGGAACCGAAGGCATGCTCGCCCTGGGCTGTCTTGCCGTCGATCGGGCGCGACGTCTCGCCGATGCCGCCGACGCCGCGTGTGCTCTTTCCATCGAAGCGTTGCTGGCGTCGGTCGTGCCGCTCGATCGGCGCATCCATGAATTGCGCCCCCATCCCGGGCAGCTGCACTCGGCGGCGAAGATAGCTGGACTGCTCGCCGGGTCGGAGATCGTCGAGAGCCACCGCGAAGACATGAGCCATGCCGTGCAGGATGCGTACAGCATCCGCTGCGCACCCCAGGTCCACGGGGCGGTTCGCGACACGATCGAGCACGCTGCAACCGTCTTCGGGCGCGAGCTCGGCGCCGTCGTCGACAACCCGATCGTCTTCCCCGACACCGGCGAGGTCATCTCAGGAGGGAACTTTCACGGGCAGCCCCTCGCCTTCGTCCTCGACTTTCTCGCCATTGCCGTGAGCGAGCTCGGCTCCATCTCCGAGCGGCGGACCGACCGGATCCTCGACCCTGCACGCTCCGCCGGCCTGACCCCGTTCCTCGCCGGGCGCCCCGGTCTCGAGTCCGGGTACATGCTCGCCCAGTACACCGCGGCGTCGCTCGTTGCTGAGAGTCGGGTGCTCGCTCACCCGGCGTCGGTCGACTCGATCCCGACATCGGGGTCGCAGGAGGACCACGTCTCGATGGGATGGGGAGCGGGGATGAAGCTCCAAGACGTCCTGGCCAACACGGCACTTGTTGTTGCCATCGAGTTGATATGCGCCGCAGAAGGTTGCGAGCAGCGTGCCCCTCTCCAGCCGGCGGTGGGCACCGCGGCCGTCCTGGCCGCGGTGCGTGAGCGGGTCCCTGCCCTAGACGGCGACCGCAGCTTTGGCGCCGACATCGAGCGGGCGGCCGAGATGATCACAACGGGCGGCCTGGACGCCGTCGTCAATCCTTCGTCCGAGGAGTAGCCATGGCGAGAACGATCCGCGCCCCCCACGGCACAGAGCTTTCGACAAAAGGCTGGCTCCAGGAAGCCGCCCTCCGGATGTTGATGAACAACCTCGACCCTGACGTCGCCGAAGACCCCGACGAGCTCGTCGTCTACGGCGGCCGCGGCAAGGCTGCCCGGTCCTGGGAAGCGTACGATGCCATCGTTCGCAGCCTGCGTTCGCTGGAGAACGACGAGACGTTGTTGGTGCAGTCCGGCAAACCAGTCGGCGTATTCCGCACCCATGAGATGGCCCCGCGCGTTCTGATCGCCAACAGCCTTCTCGTTCCTGATTGGGCCAACTGGGACACCTTCTGGGATCTCGAGGCCAAGGGCCTGATCATGTATGGGCAGATGACCGCAGGGTCATGGATCTACATCGGGACCCAGGGAATCCTCCAGGGCACGTATCAGACCTTTGTCGCAATCGCCGAGCAACGCTTTGGCGGCAGCCTCCGAGGGACGCTGACGCTGACCGGCGGGCTTGGCGGCATGGGGGGTGCTCAACCGCTGGCGCTGACGATGAACGACGGCGTTGCCCTCGTCGTCGAGGTCGACCCCGAGCGGATCGCCAGACGGATCGAAAACGGGTACCTCGACGAGGCCGCAAACGACCTCGACGATGCGATCACCATGGTGCAGGCTGCCAGGTCCGAGGGCCGACCGCTGTCTGTCGGGGTCCAAGGCAATGCCGCAGATGTGTTTCCAGAGCTGCTGCGACGCGGGGTCGACATCGACATCGTCACCGACCAGACGTCGGCACACGACCCGCTCAACGGGTATGTGCCACACGGCTACACCCTGGAAGAGGCCGCTGAACTTCGGCGGTCCGACCCCGAGACCTACATCGAGGCGGCACGCCAGTCGATGGCCGTCCATTGCGAGGCGATGGTCGGGTTCCAGGACGCGGGGGCAGAGGTGTTCGATTACGGGAACAACCTGCGCGGCGAAGCCGTGCTCGGTGGTTTCGCTAACGCTTTCGCCTATCCCGGGTTCGTGCTTGCCTATCTGCGGGACCTGTTCTGCGAGGGCATGGGGCCGTTCCGATGGGCGGCACTCTCCGGAGACCCTGCCGACATTCAGGTCACGGACGACGCAATGCGACGGCTGTTTCCTGAGCACCGGGCCTTGCATCGCTGGCTGGACTTGGCAGAGGAGCGGGTTCCGTTTCAGGGCCTCCCTGCCCGGGTCCTTTGGCTCGGTTATGGCGAGCGGGATCGGGCCGGTCTTGCGTTCAACGAGCTTGTCGCCTCCGGCGAGGTGCAGGCGCCCATCGTCATTGGGAGGGATCACCTCGACTCGGGATCGGTGGCGTCCCCGTACCGGGAGACCGAGGCGATGCGCGACGGCTCGGACGCGATCGCAGACTGGCCGATCCTCAACGCCCTGCTCAATACGGCATCCGGGGCCGCCTGGGTAGCCGTCCACCACGGCGGTGGGGTGGGGATGGGCAAGTCCATCCACGCCGGTGCCCAGGTGGTAGCGGACGGAACCGCCGATGCGGCGGATCGGTTGCAAAGAGTCCTCACCAATGATCCCGGCATGGGAGTGATTCGCCACGTCGACGCCGGCTACCCCGAGGCGGAAGCCGTCGCCCGCGACCGCGGGGTGAGGATCCCGATGTGGGAAGAATGAGTCGCGAGACCCGTGCCAGTGTCTGACCTTCTCGTTACCAATATCGGGCAGCTCGTTACCAACGATCCGAGCCGTGGTGGCATTCTCGGCATCGTCGAGCATGCCGCGGTGGCCGTTGTCGAAGGTTCGATCGCCTGGCTGGGGAGCGAGGGGGAGGTCCCCTCCGACTATCTCGATCTTGCCATCCACGACGCCGCCGGCGCCGCCGTGGTGCCCGGCTTCGTCGACGCTCACACCCACATCGTGTTTGCGGGGGATCGCAGCGGCGAGTTCGCCCGCAGGTTGGCTGGTGCAACGTATGAGGAGATCCTTGTCGCGGGGGGAGGGATCCTGTCGACGGTGACCGCCACTCGAGCAGCCAGCGAAGGCGAGCTGTTCGACGGTGCAGCCGCCAGGGCGTCGCGCATGTTGGCATCGGGCACGACCACCGTTGAGGTCAAATCGGGGTACGGGCTCGATGTCAACACCGAGGCCAGGATCCTCGGGGTTGCCGCCCGCCTCGACGCCGAGCTCTCGATCGATGTGATTCCTACCTTCCTCGGCGCCCACGTGGTTCCTGCCGAATATCGGGACCGTCGCGACGAGTACGTCGATCTCGTCTGCACCTGGATGCTGGAAGCGGCGGCACCCCTTGCCACGTTCTGCGATGTGTTCTGTGACGAGGCTGCGTTCACCGTCGACGAGGCCCGGCGCATCCTGCGAGCTGCCGCCGAGCGCGGGCTCGGGCTGCGGGTCCACGCCGATCAGCTCGGCAGAATCGGGGCGGCGGAGCTCGCTGCGGACCTCGGCGCCGCCAGTGCCGACCACGTGGACCATGCCACCGACGACGACCTCGCCGCAATGCGCCGGTCTGGTACGGTGGCGGTGCTGCTCCCCGGGGTTTCCTTCTCGATGCGGCTGCCATACCCCTCCGGTCGCCGTGTTTGGGACAGTGGGGTGACGGTCGCCCTGGCTACGGATTGCAACCCCGGCACGTCATGGATCGAAACCATGCCGTTCGTGATTGCCCTTGCCAGCCTGAACATGGGCCTCACCCCCGAAGAGGCACTATGGGCGGCGACGCGGGGGAGTGCATTGTCGCTCCGTCTCGACGACCGTGGTCACCTGGTGGCGGGCGCCATCGGGGATCTCGCCGTGCTCGACGCCCCGTCGTACCTCCATCTCCCGTACCGGCCGGACGCCGACATCGTGGCCGCGGTCGTCAAGCGCGGAGTCGTCATATGAGCGACTTCTTTTCCGTCGAGCACCCGATACGGTTCGCCCACCGGGGCAGCTCGATCCTGTGGCCGGAAAACACCATGTATGCCTTCACCGCTGCGGTCGACCAGTACGAATACCGCTATCTCGAGCTCGACATCCATCTCAGCGCCGATCGCGTTCCCATGGTCTTCCACGATTCATCACTGGATCGGACCACAAACGGCAGCGGGCCGATCGCCGCTCGCGACCTGGCTGCGCTGAAGGAGCTCGACGCCGCCCACTTCTTCGATTCCGAGCACGAATACCCGTTGCGCGGCACCGGTATCACCATCCCGACGCTGGACGAGGTATATCGAGCCTGGCCACAGGTACGGCTCAACCTCGACCTGAAGACGTCGGGGGAGGAGTGGGCGGTCGCCGAGGTGATCAGGGCGAACGATGCCGAGCACCGCACCCTGGTCGGCTCGTTCGTCGACGGCCGCATCTCCCGGTTTCGCCGGATCACCGGAGGCACTGTGGCAACATCCGCTGGTCCCCGCGGCGTCATCAAGCTGTGGGCCTCTTCTCGAGTCGGGATGACCAGGAGGCTGCCGGTACAGGCGTATCAGGTGTCGGACTCGTATTCCGGATTCAACGTCGACCGTAGGTTGGTCACCGCGGTCCACCGGGTCGGCGCCCACCTCCATGTGTGGACGGTCAACGAGGCCAGCGAGATGAAGCGGCTGCTCGACTTGGGTGTTGACGGGATCATCACCGATCGCCCCGACCTATTGAACGAGGTACTCGATGGCTGAGCCGATTGGGACCATCGTGCGGTTGCAGGTGCAGGCCGAGCCGCTGAAGGCGACCGGGGTGTATGACCCTACGTATCTGGTGGATGTCGGCGAGGCTTTCATCTCGAGTGAAGGGATGTTGGGCTGGGATGGAGCAGGATGGGTGGTCGACGCCCACCATGTAGCTCACCCCAGATCTCGCGGCGGCGGGAGGCGGGCGTTGTCGATCGGGCTCACCGGCCACTACGGAGACATGAGCGGG
>JADFIY010000246.1 GCA_022566415.1 Acidobacteriota bacterium | reverse complement strand
GCTGAAACGCTCATATCGCGCACCCATGATCACGCCACGCCGCGGTCATCGCGGCGTCGGTTCTCGTTGCTCCCTTTCTCGCCCCGCCGTCTACGAGGTGTCGGGCTGCACAGAAGACGACATCCTCCCTCGGGTACCCTCATCGTTCTGTACGACGTTGAGGTAGGGCGGCGCCGCCCATGAGGAGTTGACCGATCACCCACCAGGCCACCCTCAGGTTCTACGCAGAGCTGACCGACTTCCTCCCCAGGAACCTGCGGTCGGGCACGGTCACCCGCCACTTTGACGTCGCTGGAAGCGTCAAGGACCTGATCGAGGCCTGCGGCATCCCCCACACCGAAGTCGATCTGATCGTTGCCAACGGTCGCAGCGTCGACTTCTCCTATCTCGTAAGCGATGGGGACCGAATCAGCGTCTTCCCGGTGTTCGAGTCATTCGACATCACACCGATCGTCAAGGTGCGGCCAGACCCGCTTCGAATGGTGCGGTTCGTCGCCGATAATCACCTGGGCCGGCTAGCAAGTTTCCTCCGGCTCTTGGGCCTCGACACACTCTATCAGCGCGATTGGACCGATCCCGAACTGGTGCGGATCTCGACCTCGCAACAACGCATCCTCCTCACCCGGGATGTGGGCCTGCTCAAGCACGGCTCGGTCACCCACGGTTACTACGTGCGAGCCGCCGACCCCCGGGAACAGGTGACCGAGGTGGTCCGCCGCTTCCATCTGGCTCGACACCTCACTCCCTTCTCCAGATGTATGGCGTGCAACGGAGAGCTGATTCCGGTCGCCAAGAAGGACATCGTCCATCGGCTGCCACCCGAAACGAGCCGGCATGTCGACAACTTTCGGGTTTGCTCATCTTGCGACAAGGTCTACTGGCAGGGGGCGCACCATCCCGAGCTGCGACGGATCGTTGCAGCCGCCCGCCGAGCCGACCGAATAACCAAGTAGCTGGTCAGGGATTGCCCACGACTGTCGCTGGCAATCGGGTCGGCTTGAGCACGAACCTGGTGTCGGGTTTCACCCTGCCCGGTTCTTCGACCTTGAATCGCCATCGCTCTGCCAGGGTCGCCAGCACCAGAAAAGCTTCGGTCATGGCGAACCTGGATCCGATGCACAATCGGGGCCCCTCGCCGAACGGGAGGAAGGCGTGTGGTGGGCGGCCTTCGGACCGGGTCGGGGTGAACCACTCCGGATCGAAGGTGCCGGGGGCGCTCTGCTTCCCCGAGGCGGAGGAAAGCTTCCTCCCTGATGGCCTGCCTCCCGGTTCCGCCTACGATGACGCGATGATCCTTCCCGGCGCAGAGGTGTAGCGGTGCCCTATGCCGCCGCACTGTCCGAGCATCCCGTGGGCACCCACGCCGCCGAGGAAGTGGCCGACAAGGTTGCCGCCTCGATCGGCACGGCACCGGATGCGGCGTTGCTCTTCCTGACAGCCCCGCACACGGAAGCAGTCGGCGAGATCGCCGCCGTAGTCCGCGAGCGCCTGCAGCCAAGGGCCCTGATCGGCGCCAGCGCCGTGTCGGTGGTCGGGGGCGATTTGGAGATCGAGGAGCGCCCTGCGGTATCGCTGTGGGCCGCTCGCCTCGAGGGCGTGACGCCGGTCCGTTTTACGGCGTTTCGCGACGGCGACGCGATCCGAATCGAAGGCCCGGGGAAGGAAACATTGGACTCCGCCCACACCTTCCTGCTGCTGCCCGATCCGTTCACCTTTCCCGTAGGCGACCTGGTGGAGCAGTTGGCCGTCGATCACCCCGAGATCCTGGTGGTGGGTGGCCTGGCCTCAGCAGCGCAGCGGCCCGGGGACAACAGGCTGGTGCTCGACGACCAGGTCTTCAGAGACGGGGCGGTCGGCCTTCTTCTCGGCGGTCCTACCCAGGTGACCACTGTGGTATCGCAAGGGTGCCGGCCGATCGGCAGGCCACTAGTGGTGACCAAGGCCGAGGGGAACCTGATCTACGAACTGGCGGGGCGAACTGCCTACGACCAGCTCGCCTCCCTCCTCGACGAGCTGAGCGACGAGGCGATCGGCATACTCCTGGGTCGCCTGCGCGATGACCGGGGCCTGGGACCCGAGCCGACCGGTGATCGGTTGTCACTCCGTTTTTTTGGAATTCGAGGATGGAGCGGTGGCCACCGCGGTTTACAGCGGATACGATCACTTCAACTCTCAGGAGCTCACCTTCGGAGTCAACGGCGGCGGCGATGAACCGGAGGCGGCGTACCAACCTCCTCCCCACGCTCAAGCCCGCCAGAGATTGAGGCAGGTGGGGGGTGAAGAAGCGGAAACCGCGCTCAAGAACTCCCAGCGATACGGCGGTACTCCCCGAGCAGGCCAGCGCGCCGGCAACACCGGCGGACGGTCCTCCGACTGGGTGCTGGGCGGCCCGTTGATCGTGACCTTCGAACGGGGCGAGGTGCGGCTGACCCCGGAAGGTCTGATCATCTACGGCGACGAGACCAGGCAGGAGATTCAGGTGCCGCCGGGACGGGATGGCCGTTACGGGATAGTCGATGAGGTCTACCGGGCTCTGGTGGCGGACCGCCC
>JADFIY010000245.1 GCA_022566415.1 Acidobacteriota bacterium | reverse complement strand
ACCACGCCTCGCACACTCAACGCCATTTTGGTCAGCCTCCACCCAACATCGAGCTGCTCGAAGGTGGCGACCGCATCGGTGTCGAGGCGAGTCGGCGGGTGTCCTCCGCCGGCGAGACCGTGGGACAACGCCATCGAATAACAGGCAGCATGTGCAGCCGCGATGAGCTCCTCGGGGCTGGTCTTGCCGCTTGCTGCCTCAGTGCGGCTCGCCCAGCTCACTGGCAAGGGCCCGGCGGCTCCACTCATGAGGGTGGTATCTCCCCTACCACCGAGCAGGTCTCCCTCCCATGTGGCTGATGCTCGACTCTCCATAACGCACTCCTTCCGATCGCCGGCCGTTCGGCATGAGCCTACGTCGCATCGATCGCCGAAGTCGCCCCTCCCTCGGGCAGCAGTGATGCTGAATGTGCTCGCGTAACTCGATGGGTGGTGCATCGTGACTCGAGGTCAAGTACCGTCGGGCACGCCGCCATTTTGGTCGGGCCGTCCTCGCCCGACTCGCCAAAGCGCCTGAACTTCGACATTTATGGATTGGCATATGCCGCTGCTGTCAACGAAGGTGGTGACAAACCCAGTCATATGGATGTCTGTCGGTTCCACGTTCCTTGGTCTTCATCGTCGAGGACGGCTCGCAGTGGATTCGGCGGCCGAGCGACATAGCCGCATGCGCACGAGCGGCGGGCGACGACCCGTCGCTGATCGAGAGACTGATCGTCGAGTCGGGTCGGTCCTACGAGTCGTCAATGCCCGTGTTCGTCGGGTGGCCCTGTGCGGTGCCGCCGGTGTCGGAGGTCGACCCGGCACCCATAAAACGCATCACGACGCCAACCACGATCAGTACGACCCCGATGCCGATGAACAGCCATACGGTCCAATCGGGAGCGTCATCCAACAGGAGCTGCACGGTGATGCCAACGACGATCGAAACGAGGCCGAGCGCACCCACTGCCTCCGGTCCCGAGAAGTTGATCTTGACGCCACCGGGTATCTCGATGTCGATGTCTTCAGGGTTCGGGGTTGACATGGACTCCTCCTCGATTGACTAGTCGACCGTGCGCAGCGTGACGGTGTAGGACCCGCTGGGTGTCCGTGGCAAGAAATGCCAGACCCGCAGGTGGTACGTCCCTTGGTCGAGCGTCTCCACGATGCGAGCGTTGTAGTCGCGTCCGCTGTCGTCGTCCTGGGCGACGCGGCGATCCGGATCATCTGGTCCGGATAGCGCCATCACCAAGTCCGAGTCCCCGCGGGTCTCCACCTCGTAAAGCCCGGGGGTGATGATGGTGAAAGTGAAACGGTTCTCCTCGCCGTGGGTCCCGATCTCATTGACGACCGCGTCTCCGTTTGGAAACAGCACATCCTCTTCCTTGGGGTCGAAAGGGTATTGGCTGGCCATCAGCTCTTTGTCTTTGGCTGACAGCTCGCTGTTGAGGTCGACCTCGAACTGCCCGCCGGTGAGCGAGGCCGGGATCGGATACAGCATGATCGACTCCGGGTCGAAGTCCGTGAAGTTGGTGTGTTCCTGCTCGTAGGCCTGAAACAGGTTGAGGTCCACCTGTTCCTTGTTCCAGTAGTTCGGCGGTCCGGCATACATCTCGTAAACCTTCGGTTTGTCCCACGGGATCTGCACGTCGGGACTCTGGTGTTCATGCAGGGCGCCCAATGCATGCCCGAACTCGTGGAGGACCACCCGTCGGTACTTGAACTCGGGCGTGCCCGACTTCAGCCAACCGAAGTTCATGGTGGGGTCGTCGAAGGCGATTTCCTCGGCGTCCTTCCCAAGGGTGGACCAAGAGCCCGCGAACGTGAAGGAGATACGAATGTCCGACGATTCGTTTGGCCCGAAATCGAAGTGGATGTTGGCGACATCACTCCATTCGTGGGCAATGGCCTCGACCCTCTTCTGGACGGACTTCTTCCCGTCCAGGAATGTCACGTTCAGGGTGCGGCCGGCCTCCCATGGCTTGTCCTTCAGGATGGCCATCCGTTGGGCCAGGCTGATCCCCGACCCTGATCGGACGCCCACGCGATCCAGATCGGCCGGCAGAATAACATCAAGA
This sequence comes from Acidobacteriota bacterium, assembly GCA_022566415.1. Taxonomy (GTDB): domain Bacteria; phylum Actinomycetota; class Acidimicrobiia; order Spongiisociales; family UBA5794; genus JACZST01. The sequence continues at coordinate 503 of JADFIY010000245.1, read as the reverse complement.
CAGAACTCGGGTTGGTCGGTGTCCGGCATACGAGCGCTCCTCTTCGACCCTATCCCACCCCCATGCCCTTCTCAGCATACGCGGCCCGACCGCCGACGGTCCGAGCGAGTAAAGTGAATTGGGGTTGTCGGCGGGGTCCAATCGGGCAGGGATCGAGGAGCGAACGACGTGGCCGACTATGACCTATTGACTATTCGCCTCGACGCTCTCACTACGGATCTAGAGCGGGCCGAGACCGCACTAGACAACCCCAAGCTCGGCGACCTTGCCGGGTTGGTTCGCAACCGGTTCGAGGTCCAGTTCGGTCGTCTGCACAGGAAAGTCGGTGGTCTAGTCGAGGCTTTGGATAACAACGACGCCGAGTCGCGCCGCGAGACGTGGGAGATGTACCGCAAGTACCAAGCCAAGTCTGACCACCTCATCGAGGAGTGCGCCGCTTTTATCCAAGGTGCCCTTGCCCGAAGCGCCAACGTCGACCTCGGAGCCGCCGAGGGCGCCGACGA
>JADFIY010000244.1 GCA_022566415.1 Acidobacteriota bacterium | reverse complement strand
ATCGACTGCCCGCTTTGGGCCTCGAGGTCCCCGTATTCCCACCCCGCTTCCAACTCTTCGATGCATGGGGCAAATGCGGTCCCCGGCACCGACTGTATGGAGAGGATCAAGGAGGCGCCCGGGTCATCGCATTCGGGGATACCGCGGCCGAGGTTGCTTCCACCACACGACGCCAACAGGAGCCAGACGGAAAGGACCAGTACGGGCCAACGGCGGAATCTCATATGAACCCGGCGCCGACAATGTTCTGGATGAGCAGCTGCAGAAAGATGAGCACGACGACGACAGCTCCAACCGCGAGAGCGACTCGTCGCACGCTCCAACGCTGGATAGAGATCGGGTCCCTGGACGGAGCGAGCTCGCGGAAGCGAGCGACGATGTCGGTGCCCTGGGCGCGCTTGAACGTTGCCAGGGATGATCGCGACTGCGACGGAATGGTGACGCTCTTGGTGGAGGCAAACGCCTCGGCGATGTCGTCAGGGGAGAAGAACCGTTGCGCCCGTTCGTAGATGTAGTCGGGATCGGATCGCAGCGCCAGGATGATCATCATGTTGGCCAGGTCGACCGCCTGTCGCCACGGGGAGGGGCGGACGGTGGCAAATGCGGGATCGATGAGCACCACCTGTCCGTCTCTGACCATCACGTTGGCGGGCTTGATGTCGCGATGGGCGAGCCCGGCATCCCACAGGCGGCGGACGGCGAGGAGCGCATCATCGATGATCTCGTCGGTCACGTCGACATCGCCCATTTCCTCCGCGTTCTCCAGGAACTCGGTGACGATGAGGTATTCGCGCTCCGGCGTCAGCTCGACGAACCCATAGGGCTCGGGCGACGGCAGCCCTGCATCCTTGAGCTTGAGCAGGATGTAATCCTCGTATTCGACGAGTCGCCGCACCGTAGCGAAGCGAACCTCGTCCTCGAGCGAGCCGTAGAGCACGGTGCGAGCCACCTTGTACCAGCGATCCGCCCGCAGGTGGGTCTGGGCGTACAGCTTGCCGAAGATGTAGGTGGGAGGGTCTCCTTCGCACTCGATACGGATCGGTGTCGAGCCTCCCGAGCCCGCCAGGCCGAATGGCTCTATCGACACCACCTCGATGCCAAGCTGATCCTGCAAGGCATGGCGAATCGCCTCGCCGCGCCGTCCGGTCACATCCAGATGTGCGCTCCGGCCCCGCCCGTAGGCAATGGGGAAGACAGATTCGGGAGCGATCAGTTGGAAGACCACAACCCCGACGGCCGGCCCTACCAGCCATCCAATCCAGACATCGGTTGGATGGTCGACGCCGAGGTACATCCGGGAGATACCGAGCAGCGCGACCAGCACCGAGGTTGCGATGAACCAGTAGGTGCGCCACCGGCTCTTCGGTATCAGCGCTAAGCCGACGACGGCGAAGGTCACGGCAAGCAGCGCCATCGGGCGGGACGGGTGCGAGTACCCGACCCAGTCTCCGATGATCTCCACAAGCGGCCGCGGCCGGCCAACCGCGAGCTGGAGCAGACGAGTTACTCCGTCGACGATCACGAAGGCGACCAGGACGCCGATCAGTATCCGCCATTTGCGGAACCCGACGAGAACGGCGATGGCGATCCAGCGGATGGGACGGATGAAAAACGCCGAGCCGAGCGCATGCAGCACCAACATGATGTTGGTGAGGGTGGCGTCGCGGATGTCGACGAACCGGTTCAGGACCTGGTGGTCGAGCCTCGTCCACCAGTCCGTCGTCCCCGGAAAAGCGAACAGCGAGATCCAGAGCGCGAGGGTGGCAACGGCCACCGCAAGCCAGATCCTTCCGCTGGTGCCGAGTCGGCGCGGCAACGGGGGCTTCTGCCCGGAGGGACGCCGTCGCCGCCCGGTGACCGTGATGCCGGCAATCCGGCGTTCACGGCGGCGTGCGACGTCCTCCAACGCGGGATCGCGCGGGCTGGTCATGCTTTGCGCGGAGTCTCTGCCATTGCGCTGCCTCCTGCCTCTACGAAACCACCAATCTACGCATCACGCGCCCACGGTAGCGACGGGTTGTGCACGCCGACGCGGTAACCACCCCTACCGGTGGGTCCGGGTGCCCTGGATCAACTGGACCCCAGGTCGAGCCCTGTTTCATCACTGTGACGTAAAAGCCGTCGAAAAGAGTCGAGGGGATTGGTCTGCTGCGACTGGTGGGTTCACCGCCGAAGCGTCGCGATGACGAAGCCTCCGATTGCCCCGGTGAGCGAGAACACGACCGCCTCGGTGACGGCTCCACCGGAGGGTAGGAGGCTGGGTCCCGTCATCTCGTCTGCCAGGGTCAGGATCAAGGTGGCGACGAACGCTATCGCCAGGCCGACCACGCTGGCTACAACCAAGCCTTGCGTCGAGGTCTGGTCCCGCGCGTCATATGCGACCGCGACGGGGAGAGCGGCTGCCACCAAGATCGGGGCGAGGTGAAAAGTCGTGCCGGAGCGAAGAAACGCCACCGCCAGCCACAGCAAGGCGAGCCCGAGCGCAATCGAGACCGCACGGCGGAACTGGAAGGACCGAATCTTGGTCAGCACGGTGAGGAAAAACACCGCTCGCGGCGCGACATGCAG
>JADFIY010000062.1 GCA_022566415.1 Acidobacteriota bacterium | reverse complement strand
GAGCACACCGAAGCCCGGTGGGAGCGGTACCCGATCGGTCGGACCGCCGAGGCCGACGACCACCGCGGGGGCGCTCACGGCCCGCTCCAGGACCGCACCAAGACCACCGCCGATCAGCGCTGCGGCCGCCCGAGGCCGCGATGCGACAACGACGTGGGCGGCACGAATGGTCTCCGGCCCCTCGACCAGCCACCCGGATTCGTCGCGATGCACCGAGGCCACGGCAAAGCCGCCGCGGAAACGCTCACCGAGCTCACCCCCCAAGGTGTCGGCCAGCCCGGTCATGCCGTCTACCGGGACGTGACTTGTAGGTCGGGTTGCTCCCGGACTGCGATTGCGGAATCGCCGCAGCCCACCGCGGACGATCGACCCGGTGTCGTCCTCCAAAGCCGCGAGCGTAGGGAACGCAGCCCGGGCCGACAGATGTTTTGGATCGCCGGCAAACACCCCGGACGCGGCGAGCCAGGCGAGCATGCCCCCCAGGCCGTTGCCGAGCCGCCGACGCAAGAAGGCGTCGAGCGACTCATCCCCAGACTGGGCAGACGTCCGCACCAACGGTTCGGCGGCTGCTCGCAGTTTGGCCGGCAGAGACACCAGGGGCGCGAGGAGCGCTTTAGGTGAAACCGGCAGAGCGATGAGGCGTCCCCTGGTATACACGTAGCGGATCGCCGCCGCAGGCTCGGTGGGGACGACGTCGGTGCCGATCCGTGCCAGGAGCGAAGAGAGATGGGGATGTGGGAGCAGCATGGTGCCGACGGCCGGTTCCAGGGAGTAGCCGCCGCGGCGGATGGTCCGGGCGACGCCTCCCGGCACCGTTGACTCTTCGAGCACGAGAACATCATCGACGCCCGCCAACAGGAGTTCGGACGCGGTGAAAAGCCCTGCTAGCCCTCCGCCGATGACCACCACACGCACCGTCACCGAATGCCGTCTTCGAAAACCGGGCGGCAACCCACCCGATGGCGGTTCCTGGCGTGCAGCTCCGAGGTGACCTCGATCACGACCGCACCGCTTCTACGAAGGCAGACACGTGCTCCGGGGGGGTGTTCCGGTCGATCCCGTGGCCGAGGTTCACTACGTGACCGGGTCGTCCGGCGGTCCGAGCGAGCAGATCCCTCACCTCACGCCTGATTGTGTTCGGGTCGGTGAGGAGCGCTGCCGGGTCGAGATTGCCCTGCACCGCGACGTCTCCGAGGCGGCTCCATGCCTCGTCGATGGGGACGCGCCAGTCGACGCCGTAGCCGTCGGCACCGATCTTTGCCTGGAGGTCGAGAGTGTGCCCGGCGCCGGGAGCAAAATAGATGCGCGGCGCCTCCAGGTCGGCGAGACTCGCCCGCGCCGCCGGGATCGTCAGACGCTCGAACGCGGAGCGGTCGAGCAGTCCCGCCCAGGTGTCAAAGAGCTGGACGACATCGGCGCCGGCGCCGACCTGCATGGCGAGATACTCGTTTGTGGTTCGGGCGAGGATTTCCAGCGCCTCGGCGGTGGCGGCCGGGTCCCGGCGCACCGCGCTGCGAAGGGCGAGGAAGTCCTTGGAACCGCCTCCTTCGACGAGGTAAGCGAGGACGGTGACCGGTCCCCCGGCGAATCCAATTACCGCGGTCTGCTCAGGAAGGTCATCGCGGACCAGGTGGATCGTCTCCGCGACGAAACCGACCCGATCCAGGTCGAGCTCCCCGAGAGCGATCACCTCCTCCAGTGTGTGCGGCCGCAGCCGCGGGCCCGGGTCGAAGGTGATGTCCACACCCATCGCCTCGAGCGGTGTCATGATGTCGGCGAAGATCACTGCGCCGTCTATTCCGAACCGGCGGATCGGTTGCAGGGTGATCTCGGCTGCCAGCTCCGGCGTCGACACCGCCTCCTGGAACGAGTGCCGCTCCCTGAGCTCGCGGTACTCAGGCAGGTAGCGACCGGCCTGCCGCATGATCCACACCGGCGGTCGAGACAGCGGGCTGCGATGCAGAGCTTCGACCAGGGGCCGGTTCACCGGGCTTCTCCGATCGCAGCTGCCAGCGTCTCGGCGGCCTCATCGATCACGGCTGTGTGTGCCTCCATCAAGAACAGGGATTCGAACGGTGACGGTGCCAGCAACACGCCACGCCGGTAGGCAGCGTGGAAGAACCGAGCAAACCGGTCGCGGTCGACGGTGACGGCTTCGTCCCATGATCGCACCAGGTCAGGGCCGAAGAACACGGTGAACATCGCTCCCACCCGTTGCACACATCCGGCCACGCCGTGCTCTTCGAGAGCCGCGGAAACCCTTGACTCGAGCCGGGCACCCAGGGCCTCGAGTTCGTCGTATACCTCCGGGTGTTCGACGAGGTGACGCAGGCACGCCAGCCCGGCCGCCACCGCCAAGGGGTTCCCCGCCAGCGTCCCTGCCTGATAAACGGGTCCGTCGGGGGCGACCCGCCGCATCAGGTCCTCGCGGCCCCCGTACGCAGCCGCCGGAGTTCCCCCTGCGACCACCTTGCCGAGACATGTCAGGTCGGGGGTGACGCCGTAGCGCTCCTGGGCGCCGCCCCGGGCGACCCGGAAGCCGGTCATCACCTCGTCGAAGATGAGTATCGCTCCCCGCCGGTCGCACAGCTCGCGCAGGCCCTCGAGGAATCCGGAAGCGGGCGGCACAACCCCCATGTTTCCCGCCACCGGCTCGACGATCACGGCGGCTACGTCGCCACCGGCGAAGGCACGCTCGACCGACTCGAGATCGTTGAACCGAGCCAGTCGCGTGTCGGCGACCGTCGCCGCTGGCACTCCGGGGCTGTCGGGCTCACCGAGGGTGGCGGCGCCGCTGCCGGCTCTTACGAGGAACGGGTCGGCGTGACCGTGGTAGCAACCTGCGAACTTTACGATGCCGGACCTGGCGGTTGCTGCCCTGGCAACTCGCACCGCGGAGGCGGTCGCTTCGGTGCCCGAGTTCACCATTCGAACCACGTCGATCGACGGCACGAGCGACACGATGAGCTCGGCCAGCTCCACCTCCTGGGACGTTGGCAGGCCGTAGGAGGTGCCTCGGCTGGCCGCCTCTTCGACGGCGGCGACGATGGCGGGATGGGCGTGACCGAGGATGAGGGCTCCCCACGAGGCGATGAAGTCGATCAGGTCGTCGCCGTCGACAGTGGTGAGGTACGGGCCGGTGGCCGATGCCACGAACGGGGGGGTGCCGCCCACAGCCTTGAACGCCCGGACCGGCGAGTTGACCCCTCCTGGCATCACCTCGACGGCGCGGCGGAACCAGCCTTTGGATACAGATCGCTCGTCATCCAGCAACGGCGCGGCGCTCACAACGCTCCCAGGGCTCGGGCGGCCCGAGTGGCGAAGTAGGTGAGAACGATCGAAGCACCGGCTCGGGTGATGCCGGTCAACGATTCGAGCATGACACGATCTCCGTCGATCCAGCCATTGGCTGCAGCGGCCTCGATCATCGAGAATTCACCCGACACCTGGTACGCGACGACCGGGACATCGACCGAATCCCGCACCGCCGAGATGACGTCGAGGTAGGGGCCGGCCGGTTTCACCATCACCATGTCGGCGCCCTCCGCCAGGTCCTGGGCGACCTCCACCAACGCTTCGCGAACATTGGGCGGATCCATCTGGTGGGTGCGGCGATCCCCGAACGCCGGCGCAGATTCGGCGGCTTCGCGGAACGGCCCGTAGTAGGCGCTGGCGTACTTCGCCGAGTAAGAGCACACGGCGAGCTCGCGGTGGCCGGCAGCGTCCAGTGCTGTGCGGATCGCTGCCACCCTTCCGTCCATCATGTCGGACGGGGCGATGACGTCGGCCCCGGCATCGGCATACACAACTGCGGCATGGGCGAGGAGCGGCAGCGTGGCATCGTTGTCGATCGTTTCGCCGGAGAGGACGCCGCAGTGGCCGTGGCTCGTGTACTCACACAGGCAGACGTCTGCCCACACGGTTATGTCATCGACCTGGTCCTTGATGGCGCGGATCGTTTCCGGTACCGGACCAGCGGGATCCCAGGCTCCGGACCCCTGCTCGTCCTTGGACGCCGGGATGCCGAAGAGGATCACACCGCCAACTCCGACGGAAGAGGCTTCCTTGACCACCGGCAACACCTCATCTACCGAGAGCTGGGCGTGACCGGGCATCGAGCCGATCGGGTTGCGCACCTCGCGCCCGGGAACGACGAACAGCGGGAGCACGAAAGATGACGGGTGGAGATGTGTCTCGGCAACCATGCGGCGTAGGGTGGGGCTCTGCCGCAGTCGCCTGGGCCGAATAGTGGGGAATCCGCTCACGTGGGGATCCTCTCTCGTAGGTGTTGGGTCAGGGTCGTAACGAGGTTCTCGAAGCCTGGTTGGTCGGGAATCACGTGCGGGGGATGGCCGCGGGCGATCAGTGCGGAGCCGGTGGTCGCCCCCATCCCGACGATCACGAGACCATCGAGGTGGCGGGATCGACACCACCCCTCCACAGCCGATGGGGACCCGAAGATCACGGCGTCGACCGCATCAGCGCCCGGGGCCAACGGCACCGTGTCGTAGACGGGTTCAGCCACGACCTTGGCCCCTGCGGCTCGGAGACCGGCGACGATGGCGGGATCGACACTGCGGGCGTGGGGAAAGGCGACTTGCTTCCCTCGTACCAGCGGGCGTAGCGCCTCGAGGAGGCTGGCGGCCCCTGCCTCCCCGGTGACCTCGACGCGGCCGCCGGCGCAGGTCGCCGCGGATGCTGCTGCCGGACCAACTGCCGCTACCGGTACCGAGAGCATCCCGCCGTCGGGCCAGGTGACGTGCACCGCGCGAGGTGAGGTCACAACGATCCAATCTGCGTCTCGAGCAGACGATCGGAGCCGTTGCAATACTTTGGGGGCCGACGCCACGATGCGGATGCAGGGCAGCGTCACCGGTTCCAGCCCGGCTGAGCGCAGAAAATGAGCGACCCGATGCGCGGTATCGGCAGTGGTGGTGACGGCGACGCGCAGCATTCGGCTCACAGCTCCAACACTCTCTCGAGCTGCCAGGCGGCGGTTTCGGGATCGGTCGCCTTTGCCGCCCCGGACCGCGAGCCCCGCCCATCTGCAACAAAGCCGGTGAGGTGGATCGTATCTCCGGCGACCTCGCCGTAGACACCGAGCGCCGCCCGACATCCTGCGTTGGTCCGGGCGAGCACGGCTCGTTCGGTTTCGACCGCCCGCCGGGTAGATGGGTCGTCGATCGCGTCCGCCAATTCGGCGGCGAGAGTGCCGGTCAACGCCTCCACGGCCAGGGCGGCCTGCCCCGGGGCCGGAACCATCTCGTCGAGGCTGAAGCGATGGCCGATTGCGTCCCGACGGCCGATTCTGCGCAGGCCGGCTTCGGCCATGACCACGGCGTCGAAATCACCGGATTGCACCTTGGCGAGCCTGGTGTCCACGTTGCCTCGGATCCCCTCGATGCGGACGTCCGGGCGGAGCCGGGCGAGTTGCGCGGAGCGGCGCGGGCTCCCTGTACCCACCCGGGCGCCACGAGGTAACGAGTCGAGATCGTGACCGCAAAGCACGTCCCAGGGTTGTTCCCGTTCCGGGTACGTGATCGTCAGCCCGTCGGGGCCATCGACGGGGAGGTCCTTGCAGGAATGGACGGCCAGATCGGCTTCGCCCTCGAGGACGCTGCGCTGTACGGCACGCACGAAGGCGCCCACCTCGGTGAGATCCGTGACTGGGGAAAGGCGATCCTTGTCACCCGTCGTCGTCACCTCTACGAGAGTCACTTCCAGCCCGAGATGAGCCCGGGTCAACAACGACGCCACGGCCGCGGCCTGGGCGACCGCCAGTCGGGACCGGCGAGTGGCGATCCGGAGATCAGTCATCGTCGAGGTCAAAGGCGTCAGCGATGGCATCGACGACCTCGGGTGCCCGATCGGCCTTTTTGAGGTAGGCGACCGGCCCGGCCAGCAACGTCCGAGCCACGGTATGGGCGACTTGCTGTAGTACGGCGCGGTCGTCGCCACCGCCAAGCCGGCCGGCGAAGCGGTCGACCGTGCGATCTACGACGGCGTCAGCGGTCCGCATGAGCTCGCCGATGACCGGGCCAACCCGGTGGTGGGTTACGAATTGCCGGTGGGCGTCGGCAGCCGCCGCCTGGACAAAGGCATCGGCGTCTTCCCTGCGCGGTCGCCGGTCGGCCATGCGCGCCAGATCGTCGATACCCAGATAGTCAACAGCGGCGCCGTGCGGGGACTCGAAATCGGGAGGCATCGCCATGTCGACCAGTGTCAGCGGCAGAGTGCGGCGCAACACGGCCGCCGCCATCGCGTCGTCATCGACGAGGAGATGCTTCGCCGACGTGGCCGAAACCACCGCCGGAAAGGCCGAGAGTGCCTCCGCGGCACGGTCGAAGGGCCACACCTCGACTCCCTCGATTGCGACCTTGTCCGGGTTGCGGGCGACCACGGTCACCGAGGGTGGTGAGGGGAGACCCAACAGGCCATGAACCGCGGCGGTCGCCATAAGCCCCGAACCGAGAACTGCTACCCGATCGGCGCTTCCGACCACCTGGGCGGCCACCGCTGCGAGCGAGTCGTGCGGCGAGTCGGGCAACAGCTCTCGAGCCCGGCGGCCTGTTGCGACGGCAGTTTCGAGCAGCCCGGCGAACAAGCCTCCCACCCTGTCTTCCTGTTCGGCTCGGATGAGCGCCTGCCGGAACTGGGTGAGGATCTCCTTCTCTCCGAGGATGGGTGACTCCAACCCCGCTGCTACACGAAACAGGTGAATGACAGCGCTTTCACCGACCCGCACATCCGGACGCGCCGACTCGCGGAGTTCCCCGAGCACGGCGGATAGCGACCGCTCGAGATCGGGTTCGTCGCCCGCGACCGTGATCTCCATGCGCAAACAGGTCGAGAGCACGAACGTGCCGGCAGGGAGATTATGCAGGTCGAGACGTCCCGCCACCTCGGCGCGAACGGCGCCGCGGTGGCGGGGGTAGGCAATGCTGGCCGATGAGATATACACGATCTGAGAAGAAAGAAGGGGTATCGGGTGAACGTACCCAAAGAGAGCGTACCGGGCGTGCTCACCGACACCGAGTCGGAGACTCCGAGCCGTGGGGGGCCACCACCAGGTTGAGCCGACTCAGATCCACCAACGGGGAGGGGCCTTGAGCATCTGCAGAAGCGTTGCCTCAGCTGAACCAGCCCGCGGCTCGAAGGCGTAATCCCAGCGTGCTCTGGGAGGCAACGAAGCGAGGATTGACTCTGTCCGGCCACCGGTCTCCAGACCGAACCGGGTCCCGCGATCCCACACCAAGTTGAACTCAACATAACGGCCCCGCCGGATCTCATGCCATCGGACTTCCTGTTCCCCGTAGGGCAGATCGATCCGGCGCTGCAGGATCGGAAGGTAGGCGTCGAGGAGTCGGTCACCAAGCTGTCGTTGGAACGCCCAGACCTCGTCGAGACGGTCACTGAGATGATCGAAAAACAGGCCACCTACGCCACGAGCCTCCCCCCGGTGAGGGAGCCGGAAATACTCATCGCATTCCTGCTTCCAAGCCCGGTAGTCCGCAACCTCGTGGGCGTCGCACACTTCACGGAGCACGGCGTGGAAGTGACGAGCGTCCTCCTCGTACAGGTAATACGGTGTGAGATCAACGCCGCCACCAAACCATGACGAGCCAGTGTTGGTCTCGAAGTAGCGCAGATTGGTATGGAAGGTAGGGGCGTGGGGGTTTCGAGGGTGAACGATGATCGACACACCGGTCGCATAGAAGCTATCCCCTGCTGCCGCCAACTGCTCCGTCAACTGAACGGGTGTCTCTCCCCACACCGACGAGAAGTTGACCGCCGCCTTCTCCACATGATGACCGTCCGAGAGGATCCGAGTGTCTCCACCACCGCCCCCCGGCCGATCCCACAGGTCCGAGCGGAACGAGGTCGAGCCGTCGACAGCTTCGATGCCTTCACAGAACCGCGTCTGAAGGTCCCGGTACCAGTTCTCGATGTCTGACCGGTTCATTCTGCTGTCCCCGTCCCCAACGCTCCTGGATCGTGCCATGCCTACCGCCCAATCTCACACCAGGCGATGTCACGGGCGTAAGCCAACACCATCTGGCGATTCTGACCGCATGGCATTCCTACGGCGCTCTCACGCGCTCGTTGTCGCCTTTGCATCTCATCCGAACGACGGCACGCTGGAATCGCCTCCGCGGGAAACACGTAGTAGGTCCGCAACGTCGAGCAAACCGTTCGAGCCGTTGTCTCTCAGCTGGGCGACCGACCCTGGCCCTCTCTCGAAATTCGGGCAACCATCAGTCGTGGCCCCGATGACGTCGCCCGCGGTGTGGTTGCATTCGAGGGCTGCTCCCGACCTGCCCGTCCCTACCAAAACGCCTAAATCACCGTAGAGCGAATCCTGGAAGGGCTTTGAGGACGTCACCCGGCCTTGCGCACCAGATCGGCCACGGCAGACGCCCACCTCGCATTGGCGTTGACGCATGGGACGAGAAGAAGTTCCTCACCGCCGGTCTCCTGCCATTGTTGCCGCCCCCGGATCCCAATCTCCTCGAGGGTCTCGAGACAATCGGCCGTGAACGCCGGCGCGAGCACGGCAAGCCGACGTACTCCGCGCTCGTAGAGCTTGGGCAGCTCCTTGTCGGTGAACGGCTCGATCCATTTCTGACCGGCAAGTCGAGACTGGAACGTGGTCGAGAACGAGCCGTCGGACAGCCGAAGCTCGGAGACCAATCCCCTTGTCGTGGCGAAGCACTGTGCCCGGTAACAGGACCGGTTGACGTCGGTGATCCGGTCGCAACACGATGCCGTCGCCAAGCACCAGTCACCACTTGGATCGCTCTTCCTGACCTGCGTTTCAGGCAGGCCGTGGTAGCTGAACACGACATGATCCGGATGAAACTCTTCTAGTAAGGGCCTGGCAACACCGGCCACCGATCGAAGGTACCCAGGATCGTCGTAGAAGGCGCCGATCGTGACCACGTCGGGTATGTTCCTCCGCTCCCCGAGCACCTCGAACGTCTTGGCGACCGCTGAGCCGGACGACGCCGAGGCATACTGCGGGAACAGGGGCAAGACGATGATGCGAGGGCAATTCGCGTCGACCAGCCCGCCCACCGCCACGCCGATCGATGGACTGCCGTAACGCATGCCGAACGCCACGCGGTAGCCGTCGCCGAGCATCTCTTGCACCGCAGCGCTGAGAGCTTGCGTATGCAGGGTCAGCGGCGACCCATCCTCGGTCCAGATCTTCTCGTACGCCTCTGCAGACCTGCGAGGCCGAAAAGGGAGGATGACCCCATTCAATAACAGCGCTCGGGCCGGAGCGGGCATGTCGAGCACCCGGGGGTCGGAGAGGAACTCTCGCAGGTAGCGCCGCACGTCTGGCACTTTGGGTGAATCCGGAGTTCCGACCTGGAGGAGGAGCACGCCGGTCGGGGAAAGAGGAGATGCCACTGGAAGCACCACGTTACCGCGTGTCGACGATAGGGCGACAACCGACAGGGTTCGTGCAGGCGCCGGCCCCTCCCGAAATTGACGGGCCGCTATCGTGGTCTTCCACGACCTCAACGCGTTGGGCCGACCACGCCGACCGCATCGTCTCATGCAACAAGTAGCAGTTGTCGCCCTCAGACGGCTGCGAGACGTGCTCCAGGGAGCCATGCTCTCGAGCGTCTACGCATAGCCGATGCTGGTAGTCGAACACCCGTTCCAGGACTGCCTGTTCACAGTGGACCGTTCGGTATGACCTCCGCCACGACATCGACCAAGGAGTCCCCGTCGCGAGTGACCACTGCGGCCACGGCGAGCCTCACCGGGCAGCTGGCGCTCCAGGGAAGGCAGGCCGCGCTCGGCCTGGAGTGGTGGTCTGCCGAAGCCGGCGTCGCGCTGGAGATCGGCGACGACGCCGGCTCGGCGTCCGCGGCGGCTGCGGCCTACGGACGTTGGCTCGACGCGGGCGTTGACATTTTGTTCGGGCCCTATGGCAGCGGCCTCGTGCGCAGTGTGGTTCCGCTAGTGACCGGTGCCGGGGCCATGTTGTGGAACCACGGTGGCTCGGCCGATGACCTTGCTCACCCGCTGGTGGTTCCAATCCCGTCCCCGGCGTCAACGTACTTTCGGGGCGCCGTGCAGCTCGCCGCCTATTCGGGCCTGGAGGAGATCGTGCTGGTGGTGGGCCGCGGCTCGTTCGCTGCTTCTGTGGCCGCAGGCGCCGTGGCCGCCGCCACCCACATCGGTGTGCCGGTCAGAGAGATTCCAATGGCGGAGGCCCGTGCCATCACGGCTGCTACACCCGTCGGTGCGGTCATGGTGGTCGGCACCTTCGAGGAGGATGTCGCATTCGTCGCCGAGCTGGGCGCCGATTACCCGGGGCTCATCGCCTGCGTGGCCGCCGGCCTGCTCGAATTTGGGGAGCGGCTCGGTCCGGCCGCCGAGGGAGTCCTCGGGCCGGTTCAGTGGATCCCCGAGGCGGTCACTCCTGAGTTAGGTCCGAGCGGAACCGAATTCGCTCGTCGCTACCAGGCGATGTTCGGCAGCCCACCCGGGTACGTGGCCGCCCAGGCGGCGGCCGCAGGTTTTCTCGCCGCCGAGGCCCATCGACTCGGTCTCAGGCCAGAGGATGTGCGACGGTGGCGGACGAGCACTCTGCTGGGGTCCTTCGCCGTTGACAAGTCCTGGCGCCAGATCGGCTACACCGCACGCACCGTCCGCTGGCAAGGGGGCCGCCAAGTGCTTGTCCCGTGACGCTCCACTTGATGTGCCCGTCAAGAGCGGATCATGGGCGAGACGGTCCCCCTCTCCCGAGAGCAATTGGAGACGTTCTGTTTGGGGCCCTGACCTCTGGGTTTGGTATCCGTCGCCAGCGCTTCGCCGAGGAGATAGGGTCGGGCCGACCCCGGACCGAGGATCGCCCGTGTACGAGATCGACGAGCTCCAGAATCAGGCGCAGGCAGTCATGGACCCAGCCGCGTTCGACTACTTCGTGGGGGGCGCAGGCGAAGAGATCACCGTTACCGAGAACGTCACGGCCTGGGCCTCGATCCGCCTCCGTCCTCACGTTCTGCGCGACGTATCTCACGTGTCGACGGCGACGGCACTCTTTGGCTCGGAGTTGCGCACCCCGGTGCTGGTGCCGCCATTGGGTTACATGCGTCTGGCTCATGACCGCGGCGAAGTGGCGATGGCCGAAGGAGCGGCCGCTGCCGGCGCCGTGATGTGCGTCTCCACCATGGCAACGATGTCCCTAGAGGAGGTTGCTGCGGCCGAGCCGCAATTCCCGCGATGGTTTCAGATCTATGTCCATACGGACCGTGATCTGACCAGGGACCTCGTCGAGCGGGCACGCGACGCCGGCTACGAGGCGCTGGTGTTCACGGTCGACCTTCCTGTGCTACCCAAGCGCAAGAGAGACGTTCGCAACCAGTTCGACCTCCCTCCGGGGATGGAACTTGCCAACCTCGGCATTGGAAGGCGCGGCGGGGCAGGATCGGCGCTCGAGGCGTACGCAGATAGCAGTCTCGATCCTGCGCTCACCCCCGCCGACATCGAGTGGCTGCACGAGATCTCGGGGCTGCCTGTCGTGGTCAAGGGTGTTCTCAGGGGGGACGACGTCGACATGGCGGTGCGGGCCGGAGCCGCCGGGGTGATCGTCTCCAACCATGGCGGCCGCCAGCTGGACACGGTGGTACCCACAGCGTTCGCACTGTCTGAGATCGTGGCAGCGGTAGACGGGAGGGTGCCGGTGTTGGTCGATGGTGGGCTGCGCAACGGCACCGACATCGTCAAGGCGCTGGCAATGGGTGCCGCCGCGGTGCTGGTCGGACGCCCGTTGCTGTGGGCGCTGGCCGTCGAGGGCCCCGCCGGGGTGACTGGGTTGCTCGAGCAGCTGCGGGAGGAGATCGCCCGCTCGATGGCGCTGTGTGGTGCCACCTCTATTGCCGACCTCGATGAGAGCCTTGTCCGCCGATAGTCACGACCAGCGTATGCACAAACGACGTTATCCCACTAGGTCTCGTCGAGGCGCCGTCTTGTGAATCAGCAGCGTCACCACTGGCATGTCGACGGTGATCTCGTACA
>JADFIY010000061.1 GCA_022566415.1 Acidobacteriota bacterium | reverse complement strand
CGGCGGCGATCCCGAGCAGCGCAGCCAGCGCAAGGTTGGTTCTGCGGCCGGCCATCACCGGAGTGTATGACCCGATGCGGCCGGCAGCCAGGGGAGTCGGCGAGCTCCTTCGGCCCGGGTACCTAGTCCGCGTTCCTCGGGGTAAAGACTTCCCTGAGATTTCGGTAGTCGCCGTCGATGGATCGCTGCACGATCAGCCTCAGGATCGGTTCGGCGATCTTGAAGAAACCCGAGGCGTCACCGGTGATGATTGCGGTGACCTTGGTCCCGGAATCGATTGGTTCCACCATGCGGGTGAAGGTGATCGGAAACGAGCCCGCCGTCGACGATGCTCTGATCATCCTGCCGGGCTCGTACGCCTCCACCTCGAAGGTCGACTCGATCTTTCGCCGAAGGAACGTCGCCACCTGGTCGTAGGTCGAGCCGACTCCGATCGGGCCATCCGAGGTCCAGCGTGCCGACACCATGCCGGACTGCCACTTCGGGTTGTTCTCCATGTCGGTGAGATAGGCGAACACCTCTTCGGGCAGCGCTGCGATATCGACAGTGGCGGTGACTTCCATCGCCCTCCCTATGGCTTGGGCGCGCGATGGTGTCGAGTTGGGCGAAGGACCGGACGCGTCCACCATGAGGGGTGCACCGTGGCCATCACCGGCGTCGACCGCGGCGACGGTGACCGTATAGGGCGCGGTGTCGGTGGGGGAGTTCGTTGGTGATGGCAAGGGTTCCGCAAGGACCATTTGGTAGGAAGAGGTAGTCGATTGTGCGTCGAGCGGTGTTCGGCGCAAGTGCCTATGGTGATTGAGAATGGCGACACCACGACTGGGGCGAAAAGCAGAGCTCGACACCATCGCCGACGCCATCGCAGCCGGTCTGAGCGGCGAGCGACGCCTCGTCGTCGTCGTGGGCGATGCGGCGAGCGGCCGCTCCCAGCTCCTCGAGGCAGTGGCCACGCTCGCTGCAGATCAAGGGGCGAGTGTTGGACACGCCCAAGGTCACGAGGCGGCGGTTTCCGACATCGGAAGCGTCGCAGACGATCTCGGACTCACCGCTGACGGCGACGTCGCCGTCATTCTCGTTGTTGACGATGCGCAGTGGGCCGACCCGACCTCCATCGGTCTGTTGCAGCGCACCTTTGCCACCAGCAGCGACGGCATCACCATCGTGCTGGGCCATGAGCCGACGGATGGGATCCAGGCGCTGGCGCTGGACCGGATGAGCAGAGCGGCGGCCCGGACCGGTCGAGTCGATGAGCTGGTCCTCGAACCGCTCACCACCGCACAGCTCAGAGACGTCGCAGACGCCGGCGTCGCCGAGCGCATCACCGCCCTGACCGGCGGCACCTACGACGAAGTCGACCGGCTCGTGACCGATTGGGTTGAAAGCGGGATTCTGGGGTGGAGCGATGGTCGACTCGAAGCGCCTGGCGAGCTCCCCGACACGTGGACGGGAGCCCACGGCCCACGACCGGAGGATCTCGACGCGCCGGCACGCAAGCTCGTCGAAGCAGCCAGCCTGGCCGGCCGTCCGATCCCGCTGGATGTCTCCGCCGATCTGGTCGAGCTGTCAGGCGACGAGACTCTGACCCTCGGCGAAGAACTCGTCGATCAAGGCTTGCTCACCCAGTCCCGTGCCGGATTTGCCTCGCCCAGCGCGCTGGCCTCCGCGCGCGTTGCCGCCATGCTCGGAGGAGTCCGCGTCGCCCATCTCAACGGCGAGCTCGCCCGGGCGTTCACCGATGCTGGCTATGCGGAGCGCTCACCGGGGCTAGTCGGCGGGTATCACCTCAAGGCCGGCGACCCGGAGGCGGCGATTGCCTTACTCGATGCAGCGCTGACGGCTGCCATCGCCGACGGAGCGCTCGCCGAGGCGGTGCCGCTTATCGATGCGGCCCTCAGTGCCATCGATGAGGAAGGGGTCGGCACTCCCGAGCTCGAGGGACGGCTCCGCCTGGAGCGGGCCAAGTACTACCAGGTGGCCGGCTGGTCCGACCTTGCGGCGGAAGACCTGAGGGTGGCCATGCGCCGGCTGGAGGGTTCGAGCCGCGTCGACGCCCTTGGCTTCCTCGCCACCGTTGAGGACAACCGTCAGGAGTCGCAAAGCGCTGAGGTTTACGTCGCCGCCGGCATCGGGGAGGCGGTGGCGATCGACGAGCAGATGAAGGCCGGCTCGCTGCTCCTCCTCCAGGCGCGCATCCTGCAGCGGATCGGCTTTCCGATCGAGACCGATGTTTCCCAGGCCAAGGGCAGCGCCACACTCGAGGATGGGGGCAACCCCTTCCAGCGCTTCCTCGCCACCCAGAACACGGCCAGGATCGCCCTCGATCGCGGAAAAGCCGGCGAAGCCGAGCCGTTGTTCAGTCGTGTGTACATGAGAGCCGAGGAGACCGCAGGCCTCGCCGCCAAGGCGGATGCTGCGGCCTGGTTGGGTCGCGCCCAGTTCATGCGCGGTCACGCCAGTGAGGGCCTCGAGTCGGTGGCTACCGCCATGGAGCTGGCCGAAGCGACCGCAACGTCTGGGCCGATCTTTCTCGGCCACATGGCACGGTCGGAGGGTGCAGGCCGCTTCGCCGCCTACGACGACGCCCTGGGAGCTGCCGACGCCATGCTCGGCTACGTCCTCCAGCAGCTGCCCGATTGGGAGAACGCGGCGCGCTATCTCCGAGCCAGGGCGCTGCTCGGGCTCGGGCACACCGACGAGGCCGCCGAGGAGATCGAATCGGCGCTTGCGCTGTGCCCGGACGGGATCAACGGGTGGCGTTGGCGGCTGAGGATCGAAGCGTTCCGGTTCAACGTGCTTGCCGCACAGGAAGCCGACTGGCCGAGGGAGCGCGCAGAGGATCTCACCGACGAGCTGCTGCAAGGCCAATGGCTCGACGTCGCCGCCGAGCTGATGGCGGTTCGTGCCGGGGTAGAAGAGGACGAAGAGCTCGCCAAACAGGCCGCCGCGTTGTCGCTGCAGCTCGGTATTCCGACGACCGCTGCTGCCGCCATCGAAGCAGCAGCACTTTGGTCAGACCCCGCCTCCGCCGCCGTCGCATCGAGGATCAAGGAAACGGCGAACCATGTTCCCGAGGATTGGCATGAAGCCTGGGCGGCGCAGCCGGGAATCGCTTCCGCCCTTGCCGCTCCTGAGGTGCTCGACGACGAGCTGACCGCAGCAGCGACCCTCCTGCAGAGTGACCTCGACGCCGCGTTGCTGGCTGCGGGGCTCGCCGACCCCGACACCACGTTGAGTCCTGCGCAACGCCGCGATCAGGGACTGATCCGGCGCAGGCCGGGTCGGGTCCGCAGGACGGCGCTGTTGCTCAGTGCCGCGGCCGCGGTAGTCATTCTGGCCATCGTCGGAGGTGGGTTAGCGGCGACCGTATTCGCCCCGGACCAACCCGAGCCCACCACGTTGCAGACCACTGTGCCAGTTCCCACGACGATCCCGAGGATCGAAGACACCAAGATCACGGAAGACCTCCCCAGGGCCTTTGGGAAGTACTGGGAGACCTTCGGTGCCAACCAGGCACGTACGGGAGGAAGCAACGCGAGCGGCGTCCAACAGCCGGAAGGTTATTATTGGCGCAACGAGCGCAACCAGGACCCGTTCTTTGCCTCACCGATTGTCGTCGGACAGCGGCTCGTCATCGGCAGCCTCGATGGCCAGGTCTACTTTCTCGACCGCGCCAAGGGAGACCAGATCTCTGACATCCAGAGAACCGGCGACCGGATCGCCATCACCGCTGCTGGAGGCAAGATCACCGCAGAGGGCTCCGATCTGTTTCTGGCATTCGTTCCGAGCAGCGACGGGTTCCTCTACGCCTACAACGTAGGCAGCGCCACTGAGTTGTGGAGTTACCAGATCGACACGATCGGTACCCCGGCTGTCGACGGCGCCGCAGGACGCATCTACATTGGGGGGACCGACGGCTTCATTTACGCGCTGAGCACAGGGTTTGGTGAGGAGGCGTGGAGGTGGCCGCTGGGGGACGAAGGCCTCGGCGGACCGATCAGCACCGACATCACCTTGGCAGACGGGAAGGCATACTTCGGAGTTGGCAGCGAGCTGTGGCAGCTCGATGTTGCGACGCTGGAAGGGACGGCCTGCGACGTCTTGAGCGGGGGCGACTTCCTCACCCCGGTGGTGAGCGGCGGCGTGATCTACGCCGCGAACAATTCCGGCTTCGTCCACTTCCTCAACCCCGAACCGTGTGCCTGGGCCGGGGTCAACATCAACGTGCAGGAGCAGATCACAGTAAAGCCGGCGGTGTACGACGGGATGATTTATCAACCCGGCCGCAATGGCGTCACCGCGTATGACCTCGACGGCAACCACGTTTGGGGGCCGCGACCGGTTCGCGACGGAGAGGTGGTGGCCCCGCTGGTGCAGGGATCGCCGGCAGTCGCCGGTGGCCTGGTCTATTTCGGTGCCGAAGACGGCTATATCTATGCGCTAGACGCCAAGACTGGAGACCTCAAGTGGGAGTGGTACGAGAGCGTGCCGATCAGCTCCGCCCTTGCGGTCACCGATCGTGTGGTCTACGCAGCGACCAATGCCGGTCATGTGATTGCCATAGCTCCCGTAGCTGCAGAACGGCTCGCCGAGACGACAACAACCACGGGCGCCGATTCGAACACGGGCACCACGGTTCCGCCCGACGGCGAAACCACCTCGACGACCGCCCGTAGCGGTGGCGGTTCTGGGGGAACCTTCTAGGAGCGTGCGCCGGTAGGTGACGTCTCAACAGACGTGGAGCCATTGTCCCGCTAATGGCTAGGGGCCGTTCGGGCCACCGGTCCGTAGGTGGCCTCGCCTATAGAGACCGGATCGCGCCGTATTGGCGGAGCCAGCCACTTTTCCCGCTCATGCCGCTTCGCGGCGGGCCGCTCGGGCCCCGGCTCCGCAGGTGGCCTCGCCGACAACGACCGGATCGCTCCCTTTTGCGGAGCCTCTGGCTCCTACCCTGCCGATGATGGAGACTCGCCTCATCGAGCTGGCCATTCCGTTGACCCGGCCCTTCGACACTGCAGCGGGGACGATCGACCAGCGCCGGACCGTCCTCGTCGGGCTCACCGATCACGGCACCACGGGGTGGGGAGAAGCAGCCCCGTACCCTGGGATGACCCCCGACACCATTGACGGGGTGTGGGCGAGCCTCAGCGGTGAGACGTCGGCGCTGACGCCGTCGGCAGCGGCGGCCCTCGAGGGTGCCAAGGCCGATTTGGCTGCTCGTCTCGGCTCCGAGCCCTTGTGGAAGACCCTCGGGGGAACTGCCAGGCCGCTGATGACCTCGGTGGCGATCGGCATCGACGCCGATCCAATCGACCGTATCAAGGCGACGGGTGCCGCTGCCGCCAAGCTCAAGATTCGACCAGGCGACGACGTGCGCCGCGTCGATCGCCTCCGTGAACGGTATCCTGAGCTGACGATTGGCGTCGACGCCAACGGCTCCTACTCCTGGGGCGAGCGTGATGCGCTTCTGGAGCTGGACCGCTTTGACGTGGCCTACATCGAGCAGCCGTTCCCGGCCGCGGATCTCCGATCCCATGCCGGGCTTCGTGAGGAGATGCTCGCCGACGTCGCCGTCGACGAGCCTATCGATTCCGCGCAGGCTGCAATCGTCGCTATCGAAGCCGGGGCGGCCGACGTTCTTGTGGTGAAGCCGGGAAGGATCGGACTCGGTGCGTGCCGGGTCATCCACGACCTCGCTCTGGCTGCAGGCATCCGGGTGAAAGCCTCTGGGCTCCTCGAGACCGCGATCGGAAGGGCGCACACTCTGGCCGTCGCTACCTTGCCGGGGGCGGTGCACTCCGACGTCGCCTTAGATTCGTGGTTCTACGCTTCCGCGACGGGCTCTCCTCGGCTTGTTGTCGTCGACGGGTCGATCACCGCTTCCGCCGAGCCCGGCATCGGCGTGTCGCCCGACCTCGATGCCCTGGCGCCCCATGTCATCCGGGACATCACGATTGGCTGACTCTTCGGTCGCACGTGCCCGGGGCATACCGTCGGGGTCCGTTAAAAGGCGTATGAGCCAGCAGAGGACGTAGCTACTCCACCGGGAGGCCGAGGCCGCGGCTGATCACCAGACGCTGCACCTCGCTGGTGCCTTCGCCGATTTCGAGCACCTTGGCGTCGCGGTAATGGCGGGCAACCAGCGATTCGTCCATGAAACCGTATCCCCCGAAGATCTGTGTCGCCTCCCGGGTTGCGGTCACCGCAGCCTCAGTGGCGTATAGCTTGGCGACAGCCGCCGCCTGCTTGAATGGCTGTCCACTGTCCTTGAGCCAGGCTGCCTTGTAAACGAGGAGGCGTGCCGCTTCCGTCATCACCTCGAGGTCGGCCACCTTGAACGCGATCGCCTGGTAGGAGCCGATGGGCTTGCCGAACGAGTGTCGCTCCTTGGCATATCCGAGGGACTCTTCTAGGCAGGACCGCAGCACGCCGACGGCAAGTGCTGCGATGGCAATGCGCCCATCATCCAGGGTCGACAGGAACTGGCGGAATCCCCGGCCCCGGTCGCCGAGCAGGTTCTCCGCCGGCACCCGGCAATCGCTGAACACAAGACCATGCGTGTCGGATGCATGCCACCCCATCTTGCGATATCCGGGCTCCACTTCGAACCCGGGTGTCCCAGAGGGGACGATGATCGTGGAGATCTCCTCGGGGCCGGTGCGGGCCGTGATCGTCACCAGCGAAGTCATCTCGGTTCCGGAGTTGGTGATGAAGGCCTTCGAGCCGTTGATCACCCACTCGTCACCGTCGAGCTCGGCGGTCGTCCGGGTCCGACCGGCGTCTGAACCTGATTCGGCCTCGGTGAGCCCGAATCCGGCGAGGGCTCGTCCGGCGACGAGATCGGGGAGCCACCGTTCCTTCTGGGCATCCGAGCCGAACTCGTGGATGGGGTTGATGCCGAGCCCGGTGGCTGCCTCGAGCGTGATGGCCAGCGATTGATCAATGCGAGCGATTTCCTCGATGGCTATGCACAGCGTGGTGAAGTCGGCTCCGGACCCGCCATACTTCTCCGAGAACGGGAGGCCGAACAGACCGAGGTCGCCCATCTTGCGCACGGTGTCGGCGGGGAACTCGTGGGTGCGGTCCCACTCCTCGGCGTATGGGGCTATCTCGGCGTCGGCGAACTCGCCAACCACCTTCCGGAACGCGTCGTGCTCCTCGGATTGGGCGAAATCCACGAACATTGCTCCTTGTCGTGCGACGACGGCCAGCCTACCGACCGTGCCCCGCGAACCGGGCCGGACCTCTCAACCCAGGGTTCCCAGGGTCGGCTACCGGACCTGTTCTGTTGCCCGTGGTTCCCAGGTCCGGAGCGGATGTAGGCTCGCCTCCGTGGACACCGCCGTCTCCCTAGTCCAGTCGTACCTGTACATGAACGGCTTTTTCACCGTGACCGAGTACCCGGTGCTGGAGCTGATGGCGTCGGGGGAGTACCGGAACCTCACCGATGTCGACATTCTGGCGCTTCGCCTCCCCAGCGATGGCCACTCCCACCCGGAAGCCGACCAACCGCTCATTGCCATCGACCCCGCGTTAGGCGTTGACGAGGGCCGTCTCGACCTCATCATCGCCGAGGTCAAAGAGGGCAAAGCCGAGCTCAACGCCGCGGGTCGGGATCCCGTCGTGCTCACCGCGGCGTTGCGTCGCTTCGGCCACATCGACGACAACACCGTCGCCGACATCATTAAACAGTTGCTCGAAGACGGCGAAGCCGTCCACCCGGCAGGCATCCGGGTGCGTCTATGCGCATTCGGGGCGAGACCGCCGCACAAATCGGATGTTCCCTACATGTGGCGCCTGCACGGCGAACTCACCGACTACATCCACAAGACTCTCACCGAGCATTGGGCGGCAGCGCAGACCATTCAGTCGAAGGATCCGGCCCTTGCGTTCATCTTGCTCATGGAGAAATCCGCCAGAGCGACCGAGTGAGTGCCTCGCTCCACCTTGTCCTTCACCGGCCGGAGATTCCTCCCAACACCGGGAACCTGATGCGGCTCTCCGTCAACACCGGCAATGACCTCCACCTCATCGAACCCATCGGTTTCGATCTCGATGACACCCGGCTGCGGCGTGCCGGCCTCGACTATCACGAATACGCCGACGTGTCGATCCACCCTTCGTTCGATGCCTTCGTCGACGAGGTGAGCCCCAGGCGGGTGTTTGCGTTCAGTCAATACGCCACCCGGCTGTACACCGATGTTGAATATCGGTCGGGTGATGCGCTGCTGTTCGGCAGGGAGTCTGACGGTCTTCCCGACGAGATCCTCACCCACGAGGCGGTCACGGACCGGCTTGTCATCCCGATCGCCTCTGGTGGACGCTCCCTCAACCTGGCCAATGCGGCGGCGATCGCCGTGTACGAGGCGTGGCGTCAGCACGACTTCGATTAGGTTCCTGCGCCATGGCGCACCGCCTCGACATCGACGTCCGGTTCTACGAGCTCGACCCGTACAACCATGTCAACCATGCGGTCTACATCCAGTATTTCGAGACGGCCAGGATCGCCCTCCTGGCGGACGCCGGCTACACGCTGCAGGGGATGATGGAGGACGGGGTGCTGATCCTGGTCACCCACATAGATACCAGGTTCCTCAAACCGGCAGAGGGAGGGGATCATCTGGTGGTCGAGACCGAGGTCCTCGGGTACACACGGGTGATGACGAATTGGCGCCAGCGCCTCATGCGCGGAGACGAAGTGCTGGTGAAACAGAAACTTTCGGCGGCGGTGACCAACCTGGATGGACATCCCCTTCGGTTCCCTCGAGACATGATCGAGGCGCTGCGCCCATATCGGGTTTCGTCGTGACAGGTCCCGAGCAGCCTTAGCATCCTGTCCGATCGGAGGTGACCTTGCGCCCGGAACGAATAGGTCAGCTGAGCGATTACCCCGCGCTGATCCCAACCTATGCCAGGGTCGAAGGTGTCGACCTCGTCGTGGTTCGCTGGGAGGAGGAAGACGGCATCTCGGTGCTGTACGGGCGCTGTATGCACCGGGGCTCTCTGCTGGCCGACGGTTCCGTGGAGGCGGACAACCTCATCTGCGGCACCCACCGCTGGGACTATCGCTACAAGACCGGGATTTCCGAGTTCCACAACGAGCAACGGTTGAAGAAGTTCAGCGCATGGATCGAGGACGACGCCGTGTGGGTGGATGCCGACGAGATCGCGGCCTGGGAGAAGGACAATCCGCAGCTCTACGACCTCGATGCCTACCAGGGCCTGTATCAGGACTACACCGGTACGCCCAACGAGCCACATGTGCACGATATCCGCCAGCTGGCCGAGGGCGCGATATTCGAAACCGGCCCGCACGGGCCATCAGCAGCCATGGGGGTTCCCCACACACAGCTCCCACGATGGGGGGACATCCAGATCGTTACCGCCCAGCTCGCCAGGACGCCGCTGCTCGACCACGAGACGGTCGGGACCGAGCTGATCATCGGCCCAAAGGCCGCACAGCCGCTTCGTCTCGACATCCCGGTGTTCGTCTCCGACATGTCGTTCGGATCGCTATCACAGGAGGCCAAGACCGCGCTCGCCAGAGGCGCCGAGAAGGCCGGCACCGCTATCGCGTCTGGGGAAGGAGGCGTGCTTGCAGAGGAGCACGCCGAGTCAACCCGTTACATGTATGAGCTGGCCTCAGGTCGATTCGGGTTCTCCTGGGAATTGGTCGAAACCGTCCAGGCGCTGCACTTCAAGGCCGGCCAGGCGGCGAAGACCGGTACCGGCGGCCACCTCCCCGCGAAAAAGGTCACGCCCAAGATCGCAGAAGCACGGGGTGTTCCCCTGGGGGCGCCGGTGATCTCGCCGTCGCGGTTCCCCGACTGGACAACGCCGGCGGACTTCCGCGACGCCACTTCGGAGATAAGAGACCGCACCGGTGGCATCCCGGTCGGCTTCAAGATGTCGGCGCAGCATATCGAAGAGGACCTCGACTTCGCCCTCGAGGTCGGGGTCGATTATGTCATCCTGGACGGCCGGGGCGGCGGCACCGGGTCGGCACCGGTGATCTTCAGGGACAACATCTCGGTGCCAACGATTCCAGCCGTGGCCAGGGCTCGTCGCCACCTCGACGAAGCGAATGCCGACGTGACGCTGATCGCAACGGGTGGGCTCCGTTTGCCAGAGGATTTTGTCAAGGCGATGGCGCTCGGCGCCGACGGCGTCGCCGTCGCCAACTCTGCCATGCAGGCCATCGGCTGTCTCGGGATGCGGGCGTGTAACACCAACAACTGCCCTGTTGGAATCGCTACCCAGCGCGAGGACCTGCGGGCCAGGCTGCCCGTCGAGGAGGCTTCCGAGCGCTTGTCCCAGTTCTTCGCCTCCACCGTGCAGTTGATGAAGACGCTGGCGCGAGCCTGCGGCCACAGCCACCTGGGCGAGTTCAGCCGCGATGACCTGACGACGTTCAAGCGGGAGATGGCCGACCTGGCCGGGGTTCCCTTCGGCGGTGTCGGGCCCTAGGCGGACCCGCCAGGACCCCAGCCCGCAACAAAACGCATCATCGGATGTGAAGGTGCGCTCAAGGCTTCTCGCCGCGGGCCAGACGGGCGTTGATGTCTTCGATCACCTCGGGCAGTTCTACCACGCTGTCCACTACGTAATGGGCCCCGGCCTGCTCCAGCATCCGACGCGTCAGGGCGACCCGACGCTCGATCTCCTCCTCTGACAGGGTTTCGGCCTCGTCGAGAGAGTCGACGTTCATGTAGTTGGAGTAGCGCGCGACACCGACGCCCCAACATCCTGCTTCGAGTGCCTCGCCGACGCCAGAAATCGTGTCGTCCACCTTGACCACAGACTGGATCGGGCTGACATCCATGAGGTCGAGGTTGCGGTACAGCATGAAGGGTCGGGGCCGCGCCCCGTGAACCACCTCGTCGCCCGCCACCGACGCGTCTGGGACGTAGCCCTGTTTGGCGGCTGCTTCCTCGAGGACGTCGACCATGGCGCGGGTGAAGCCGGTCGTGGTTCCGATCTTGATGCCCTCGGCCTGCAGCTTGGCGATGGTCGTGGCGACCCCGGGGAGCAGCGTGGTGTATTGGGGCAGGCTCTCGAGTTGCAGCGGCACGAAGTCGGCGAACATGGCATCGACGTCGCTTTGATCGGGATGGGTGCCCTTGTCTTCCTTCCAACGCTCTCGGATTTCGGGCACCTCGGTGAGGGCCTTTATGTGCAGGTCCTTGCGCAGACCCATCGGGCCACGAGCCTCCTCCATCGTGACCTCCACCCCTTGATTGCGGAACACCTCCACGAAGACGAGGGCTGGGGCGATGACATAGGCGTCGACGGTGGTACCGCTCCAGTCCAGGACGACCCCCTTGACCTGGCCCCGGTAGCCCCGGGAGAAAACATATTCGGATCGGATGCTCATCTGTATCTCCTATTGGTTCACGGTGGCGTCGCCATCGGCGTCGTTGCCGGGGCGACTCACCCATTGCTGCTCCTCAGCGGCCAAGACACGGTCCTCGGAGCCGATAAAGTTCCGCCCTCTTTCGCCAGCAAAGGCGGCGGCGATGAGGCTGCGGAACACCTCCCTGGGCACGCCGTGGTCTTCGGCAGAGACCGAGACACCCAGATCCGCCAAGAAATCGGCGAGACGGGCAGCACCCGCCGAAAGATCCCCGCCGAATATTCGACTCAGGCCTGCATCACACTCGATGTCGCTGCCGACCACCGCCCGCACCAGCATCGGCAGGCTGAACGAGCAGGCCAGGCCGTGCGGCAGGTCGTATTGCAGAGTGATGGGATACGACAACGAATGGGCGAGCGCGGTGCGGGTGTTCGAAAACGCCAGGCCTGCTAGCAGCGCTGCCAAGGCCATGCGCCTTCGCAGGGCGAGCGAGCCCAGGTCGGCCGCCAGGGCCGGCAAGACCTCGAGGATCTCGCTGGCGGCTGCAACCGCGAAGTTGGTCGACACCGGGTTGGCGTTGACGTTCCAGATCGATTCGAGGGAATGCGACAGCGCATCGAGGCCCGTGCTCACGGTCAGCATTCGGGGCATGCCCATCGTCAGCTCGGGATCGACCAGCGCATGTTCCGGGTACAGATCGGGACGCGAGAGTGAGTACTTCCGCCCAGCATCCGTAT
>JADFIY010000060.1 GCA_022566415.1 Acidobacteriota bacterium | reverse complement strand
TCGAGCGGATCCATGCCCCGATCGGAATCGACATCGGAGCCGAGGAGCCCGCAGAGATAGCGCTGTCGATCCTCGCCGAGATCGTCCGCGCCAGATACGGGGCGGGGACCGGGATGTCGTTGCGGGGCCAGGAGGGCCGGATCCACACCCAGCGCGGGGCGGAAGAGGGAACGGCGTAGACCGACCCCAACCGTTTTTGCGTAGGAAACCGCACATAGATGCGCTTTCCTACGCAAGAACGGACTAAACACACGGATAGTCGCGAAAACATTGCTACGCGCTCCGTGGTCCTCCCCTAGTGTCGTCAACGACGTCGAATCGATGCTCGCCGTGATCACCCGCGCACGGCCGGCGATGGAGGTGCGCATGTATCCAAGGGCGTTCGACTACCTAGCTCCGGAGACGAAAGAGGAGGTTCTGGACGTCCTCGCCGAACGTGGCGACGAGGTGAAGATTCTGGCTGGGGGCCAGAGCCTCATCCCCATGATGAAGCTCCGGTTGGCCAGCCCCGGCACCCTCGTTGACATCAACCGGGTGCCGGATCTCGATTCGATCTCGATAGGCAACGGCCATCTGACCGTGCAGGCCCTGGTTCGGCACAACGACATCGTCAACTCCGAGCTGGTAACGACCGAGAACGCAGCGATGGCGTCGGCGGCGCCGTGGATCTCGGATCCGATCGTGCGCAACCTGGGAACTCTGGCCGGCTCGGTGGCGCATCATGACCCCGAGGGCGACTGGGCGTCGGTGATGCTGGCGTGCGGGGCCCAGGTCGTTGCGGAGAGCAGGGACGGCGGCGAACGGGTCATTCCCATCACCGAGTTCCTCACCGATATGTTCACCACCTCGCTGCAGCCGACCGAGATGATCACCGAGGTTCGAGTGCCCCGATACACCAGCCGAACCACCCACGAACACGCACCGCCGAGGGGCGGGGGCAACTACCAGAAGCTCGAGCGGAAGGTCGGTGACTACGCAACGGTCGGTGTGGCCACCCATCTCGAGCTGGGCGACGACGGAGGCATCAGCAAAGCGGGTATCGCACTCACTTCGGTGTATTCGCACAATCTGAAGGTCACCGAGGCCGAGCACTTGCTGGTCGGCAGCCATGCGTCCGACGAGTTGTTCGCCGAGGCAGCAGAGATCGCAAAGATCGCATGCACACCCGCATCCGATGTCCGAGGATCGGCCGAGTACAAGAAAGACATGGTGAGGGTGTTCACCGAACGGGGCCTGGCCGCATCGCTGGCCCTGGCACAGCGATAGGTAGGAGGCGCAATGCAGATAACGGTCACAGTCAACGGAGCCGAGCATTCGGCCGACGTGGAGCCGAGGACCCTCCTTGTCGACTTCATTCGCAACGACCTCCGCCTCACCGGCACCCACATCGGGTGCGACACGACGGCGTGCGGTGTGTGCACCGTACTCCTCGACGGGACACCGGTGAAGTCATGCACGGTCTTTGCGGTACAAGCGAATGGCCGATCGATCACCACCGTCGAGGGTTTGAAGCAGAACGGCGATCTGCACCCGATTCAGGTTGCGTTCAAAGAGGAACACGGCCTTCAGTGCGGTTTCTGCACCCCGGCGATGATGCTGGTCGGGGCGAAGCTCATCGAGGACAACCCGAACCCGACAGAGGACGAGGTCCGATGGGCCATCTCCGGCAATCTGTGCCGGTGCACCGGGTACGTCAACATCGTCAAATCGATCCAGCTCGCCGGCAAGATGGCGACGGCGGGGAGTGACTCATGACAACGACAACAGATCATCACCATCCGATAACGACGTCCGAGGTTGGCGGCATCGGCCACAGCATCAAGCGGCACGAGGACGACCGCTTGATCCAGGGAGCGGGCAACTTCGTCGACGACATCGTCCTTCCTGGGATGCTGCACATGACGTTGGTGCGCAGTCCGTGGGCGCACGCCACGATCAACGGCATCGACTCATCCGCTGCCGAAGCCATCGACGGCGTGGTCGCGGTGGTGACGGGGGAGCTGCTTGCCGAGTACAACCTGGCGTGGATGCCCACCCTGTCCGGAGACACCCAGGCGGTGTTGGCCACCGACAAGGTGCGGTACCAGGGGCAGGAGGTGGCTGGCGTCATCGCCACCGACCCCTACGTCGCCCGTGACGGTGCCGATGCCGTGGTCGTCGACTACGACCCGCTACCGGTCATCACCAACCCGATGCAGGGCCTCGAATCGGATGCGCCGATCATTCGCACCGATCTGGAGGACAAGGAAGACAACGTCGTCTACGAGTGGGAGGCCGGCGATGCCGCCGCCACCGAGGAGGCTTTCGCCAAGGCGGACAGGGTGGTGCGTGTGGAGACCCACTATCCGCGGTCGCATCCTGCGCCGTTGGAGACGTGCGGCATCGTCGCCGACGTCAATCCGGGAACGGGCGAAACCACGCTGTACATGACCTCGCAAGCACCGCACGCCCACCGCACCATATTCGCGTTGGTAGCCGGGCTGCCCGAGCAGAAGATCCGAATCGTCTCTCCGGATCTCGGCGGCGGATTCGGCAACAAGGTGCCGGTGTATCCGGGTTACGTCGTGGCAACCGCGGCGTCGCTTGTGATCGGCAAGCCGGTGAAGTGGATCGAGACCAGGTATGAGAACCTGATCTCCACAGGCTTCGCTCGCGACTACTACATGAAGGGCGAGCTGGCGGTCACCAACGAGGGGAAGATCCTCGGCTTGAAGGTGGACATGCTCTCGGATCAGGGGGCGTTCTTCGCGGACGCGCAACCGAGTAAGTTACGCGCCGGCCTGTTCGAAATCGTCACCGGTTCCTATGATCTGCAGGCGGCGCATGTCACCACCAAGGGGGTCTACACCAACAAGGCACCCGGCGGTGTGGCGTACCGGTGCTCGTTCCGGGTGACCGAGGCGTCATATCTGATCGAGCGTCTGGTGCAGAACGCGGCATACGAGCTGGAGATGGATCCTGCCGAGTTCCGGTCGATGAACTTCATCCAGCCCGACCAGTTCCCGTACGAGTCGGCGACCGGGCTCGTCTACGACTCGGGGGACTACGAGACCGCGATGCGCAAGGCGATGGAGATGATCGGCTACGACGAGCTGCGCGTGGAGCAGGCGAAGGCCCGCGAGGAGGGTCGGCTGGTCGGAATCGGGATCGCTTCGTTCACCGATATCGTCGGCGCCGGCCCCTCCAAAGACTACGACATCATCGGACTGAAGATGTTCGACTCTGCCGAGCTGCGCGTCCATCCGACCGGCAAGGCGATCCTCAAACTCGGCGTCAAAACCCAGGGGCAGGGTCACGAGACCACTTTCGCTCAGATCGTGGCCGAAGAGCTTGGGATTCCCGCCACCGACATCAAGGTGGTCCATGGAGACACGGACAACACGCCGTACGGTCTTGGCACGTACGGGTCGCGGTCAACCCCGGTCGCCGGTGCCGCTACTGCGATCGTGGCGCGTAACCTGCGCGACAAGGCCAGGGACATTGCAGCGCACATGCTGGAAGCGTCGGCCGATGACCTGGAATGGGAGAACGGCAAGTTCTCGGTCAAGGGTTCTCCGGACTCGTCCGTGTCGATCCAGGACATCGCCTTTGCCGCCTATACCAACCTTCCGGAGGGGATGGAAGCGGGCCTCGAAGGGGTTCATTACTACGACCCGCCGAACTTGACCTTCCCGTTCGGCACCTACATCGTGGCCGTCGAGATCGATGCAGGGACCGGGCAATGGAAGGTCGACCGCATGGTTGCTGTTGATGACTGTGGAGTGCGCATCAACCCGATGATCGTCGAGGGGCAGATCCATGGCGGCCTCACCGAAGGCTTCGCCATGAGCAACATGCAGTCGATGAGCTTCGACGACGACGGCAACTGCCTGACCGCACACTTCGACAACTACATGATTCCGACGGCCTGGGAGACCCCGAGGTTTGAGCTTGGCGAGACGATTACTCTGTCGCCGCACCATCCGATCGGGGCCAAGGGTGTCGGGGAATCGGCCACGGTGGGGTCACCGGCGGCTTACGTCAACGCCATCATCGATGCGTTGCGGCACATGGGCGTCACCAACATCGACATGCCGGTGCTGCCGGATCGGATCTGGCAGGCCATCCAGGAGAACGCGGGGTGATCCAGTGAACCGCAAGCTCCTCGAGCTTGCGGCAGACCTGCACCGTCGCCACCGCCCTTACGTGGTGGCGACGGTCGTTTGGTCGCGCGGCCCGTCTTCCGGCAAGCAGGGCGGAACCGCCCTCATCGAGCCCGACGGCACCGTGCATGGCTGGATCGGGGGAGCGTGTGCCCGGCCGGTGGTGGTGAGGGAGGCGAGACGCGTCCTCAAGGACGGCGCACCGCTCCTCATGTATCTTGGGCCGGCAGAGGAGCTCGATGGCCACGACCGAGACGGGGTGGTCACGGTACCGATTGCCTGCGCGTCTGAGGGAGCGATGGAGGTGTTCATGGAACCGGTGTTGCCGCAGCCCCACGTGGTCGTCGTCGGCCGATCACCCGCAGTCGCCCTGTTGGCGAGCCTGCTCGCTGCAATGGATTGGCGGGCTACCGTCGTTGACGACGATTCCGCCAATGCAGACCTGGCTGACGGCGTCGAGCGCGTCGACTCCGTCGAGCACATGGCGCATCTCGGCATCGACGAGACCACCGCAATTGTTGTCGCCACCCAGGGGCATTACGACGAGCCGGCGCTGGAGGCCGCCCTTGCTACGTCGGCCGGCTACATCGGGCTGGTCGCCTCCGCCGAGCGCGGCGAGACCGTGCTCGGGTACCTGAAGGATCGAGGCTACCCCGAGGAGTCCCTTCGCCGGATCCACAGCCCGGCCGGCATCGATTTGGGCCCGGTGCAGCATTCGGAGATCGCGGTCGCCGTGCTCGCCGAGCTGGTCGCGGTGCGCACCTCGGGGGGGTTGTCGGGGGTCGCTGAGCTGGAGGAAGCATCGGTTGCAGAGACTGCGATCGATCCCGTGTGCGGGATGACCGTTACCATCTCCGACACGCGTTTCATCACCGACTACGAAGGCGAGACATACTATTTCTGCGCCCCAGCCTGTCAGCGCTCCTTCGAGGCAGAGCCGGCACGCTTCGTTTCCGTGGATCATGGGTAATCGGTGAAGTTCACAGAAGTCATTGAGGTCGACCGCAATCCTGCGCAGGTCTGGGAGCTGTTCTGCAACGTGCAGGAGCTTGCGCTGTGCTTGCCAGGCGCTGAGTTGACAGAAGACAAAGGCGACGGGACCTATGTGGGCAACGTTTCGGCAAAGCTGGGGCCGATGAGTAGCAACTTCGTTGGTGAATGCACCATCGTGTCGGACAACGAGAAGATGACGGGGAGTGTCAAGGGCAAGGGCATGGACAGGTCGGGCGGCAGTGTCGGCCTGGTGCAGGTCGACTACGCCATCGAAGCCAGCGGCGGCGGCACCCGCGTCACCATCGATGCCGATGTGACCCTCTCCGGAGCGGTGGCCCAGTTCGGTCGTACCGCCATCATCCAGGAGATGTCGACACGGCTCATCGCCGAGTTTGCCGCATGCCTCGAAGCCAAGCTGGCCGCCGAATCGGCTGAACAGGCTCACTCCATCCACGCCGCAGAGGTAAAAGGCGTCTCACTGTTCTTCTCATCGTTATGGGCGACGATCAAGGGTTGGTTCCGGCGCGGCGGTGACGATTAAGGCGTCAACTGTGCGCTGACGCCGTATTACGTATTACGTATTACGTATCACGTATCACGTATCACGTATCACGTAGTCCTTCCTTGCATCGGTGTCGCGTGCGGCAGCTTCGATCGGTCCGCTCGGTGGCTGGCCGGGCCCGACTACATTGCCTCCCGTACCGGCGAGAGGAGCACCCGTGTCCGGCCCACTGGACGTTTATCTCTACATCCATGACGCCATCCTCCGCGAGGTCGCCGAGCTCGAACTTGCTGCCCGCGAGCTGAACGGTGAGGACGCGACAGAAGTAGCCGCCTTGGCCGACCGCATGGCCTGGTTCCACAAGATGGTCAGGCAGCACGAGCAGGCCGAGGAGGAGGTGCTGTTTCCTGCGATGAACGAGCGCTATCGCTTCGTCGCCGAGACCTATAAGTTCGACCATGACCACTTCGAGGATCAGGTCTTCGACGGGATCGATGCTGCCTTTGCCGGCCTCGCTCGCTCCAACGGCAACGGAGAGCGCAAGGACCACCTTCGCCTGCTACACCGGCAGAACATCGCGCTCAACGTGCACATGAAGCTTCACATCTCCAAGGAGAATGAGCTGCTGATCCCAAAGCTGGAGCGGGAGTTCGATATCGAAGAGCAGATCGCAATCGCCGGCGGGATGGCCGGGATGTTCGACCCGCAGCTCATGGGGGAGACGGTCGGGTTCATGTACCGGGGGCAGTCGGCGAATGATCGCGAGGGGATGATCCGGTTCCTGATGAACGTGCTCCCCGAGGAAGCGTTCGGAGGGCTGGCAGGCATGCTCGAGGGAATGAGCGCAGACGACTGGTCGGAGATGCAGCGCCGCATCCCCGAACTGAGCGCATAAGCCCTTCCGTCTCCACCACGTAGCGGGGGAGGCGCGAGCAGGTGTAGCTTGCGAGCAGAGGGGGTTTTGGGAGCTCGCGGTTGTCACTGAGCGCGGCCCCGCCCTTCCCTCCCGACCCGCCGGTGTGTACCTTTGGGTCACGGTCAACCAAGGAGGATTCATGGCCGACCACCCGAACGCCGAACTGTATCGCAAGGGGTTAGAACGGTTCGCCGATGGAGACACCGACGCCTTCGGGGAGATGCTCGCCGATGATGTCGTCTGGTGGCAGATTGGAATGGCGGAGCCGGTACGTGGCAAGGAGGCCGTGATCGCGCAGATGGCGGCGTTCGACGACGTCGAGTTCAACCTCGATATCCACGATGTCCTCGCCAACGATGAACATACGGTCGCGCTTGTGGCGGTCACCGTTCGGGCGGGAGATCAGGAGTTCAGCTACCGAACCACGGAGATCGTTCACGCCAAGGATGGCAAGGTCACCGAGCGCTGGGCGTTTTCGGACGACACCGAGGCCATCGCCAGCTTCTTCGGTCAGTTGGCCGGAGACTGACCGATCCGTCGACGCAGGACTAGGAGGCGGGGGCGGCCGCGCTCACCCGCAGCGGTGGAAAATCGGTGATGAGCCCGTTTGCCTCCACCTGGAAGATCTGCTCGGGCCGAGGAAGCCCGCGCAGCTGATGGTTGCCGAGGCTGCGAAATTCGATCCCGTATGGCTGGGACTCTTCGGCCGTGCTCTTGGTGCGACCGGAGAGCAGGATCTGGCCGCCGTGGCCCGCCGAGCACAGTCGGGATGCGGCGTGGACGGGCAGGCCGATATAGCCGCTGCTGGTCATGGTGATGTCGCCGGTGTGGATCCCGACGCGGACACGAACGTCGAGACTCTCCGGCCACCTGTGCTCGCCCAGCGCCCGCTGGAGGGCTACCGCCGCCTCGAGCGCCGCATCGACTCGTTCAAACACTGCAAAGGACTCATCGGCCCGGACCTCGACCTGGCGTCCCCCAGCCGCCAGCACCGAATCCCTGATCGTTTCACGAACGCCGGCCAGCACCTCCGCATAGCCGTCGCCCAGCTGGTGCAGGAGATGGGTGGAGCCCTCGATGTCGGTGAACAGCAGCGTGACGAGCCCGGATGGGAGGGCAGCAGACTCCCTTGATGCTGCGCCGAGCTTCCGCTCCGATTCCAGCTGTCCGGTGATGAAGCCCACCGGCACTAACCCATATTTCTTGGCGGCGTTGAGCAATCGCGTTCGGGATCGCTCACGCGTCGCATCCGACTCGAAGTGCACCTGATCGAAACGACTCAGCGCATTGCGCACGTGCGACTCGTCGTTGATGGGAAGACGCCGTTTTCCCGTCGAATCGACGTAGGCAAAGGCGCTGTCTGGCAACTTCGCTCGTTCGCTTGCGGTCAGCTTTGCCATACCGAGATTTTACCGGCTACCCGGCGCTGCCGGCCCGATGTGATGCCTGCCAGATCATCGCTGACAGCCAGCGGACCAGAAGGTGCTGCGATTGCGGATCACGTCGCGGACGATCGAGTCGCCACAACGCGGGCAGGTCTCGTCCTCCCTCCCGTACACGGCGAGTTTGCTGATGAACTCCCCGGACCGGCCGTCGGGGAGGAGATAGGCCGAGTCACCGAGGGTGGTGCCACCGGCGGCGATGCCGGCTTCCAGCACCTGGTGCAGCGCCTCGAGCAACCTCTCGATTTCTTCGAAGGTGAGCGATCCACCGGGCCGGTGAGGATCGATTCCGGCGGCGAACAGGGTCTCATCGGCGTATATGTTGCCGACGCCGGCGATGATCGTCTGGTCGAGAAGGAGCGCCTTGATCGGAGCCGATCTCCCCTCGAGCCTGCGGTGCAGCTCATCCGCTGACGGCGGATCGGCCCATGCATCCGGGCCATGTGTGGCGGAA
This sequence comes from Acidobacteriota bacterium, assembly GCA_022566415.1. GTDB lineage: Bacteria > Actinomycetota > Acidimicrobiia > Spongiisociales > UBA5794 > JACZST01. The sequence goes on along the minus strand of JADFIY010000060.1, from coordinate 3,877 downwards.
GGGGCTTCCCCGAGCTCTTCAGGAGTGAGCACCACCGTGTATCCGAATGTTCTCGGGTCGGTGAAACGGAACTCGGCCCCGTCGTCGAGGCCGACACGGACGTGGGTGTGCGGCGGTGCTTCCGATTCTCTCGGGGCAATGCTGAGCCTGCCCGACATGCCAAGGTGCACCACCCAGGTCAGATCGTCGTCGAGCAGGATCAGGAGGCGCTTGCCGTGTCGGGAGGTGTCGATGATCCGCCTGCCCTGGAGGCGAGCGGCAAAATCGGTCGGCTGCTCCTGACGGCGCAACATGCGATCCCTGGTCACCGACACGGTGGTGATCGATCGGTCGACGAGCACCGGGTGAATCAGGCGTCGGATCGTTTCGACCTCGGGGAGCTCAGGCATCGGATTCCTGTATTACTGCGGAAGATCGGCACACCGCCGGTGCGGTGGTTTCACGGCCCGATTCTGGGGTCGATGTCCTGTGGTGATTGCGCGGTCTCTCGGTCTGCGGACACCACCCGTGGATTGTTGTGGAACTGGATGCGGCGGTGAGAGAGATCGCAGAACGGCTGGTTCTGACTGGCTCCGCAACGGCACAGGGTGAACCGGGGGCCCGCGGTGAATAACTCGCCTGTGGCATCACGGATCTCAACGTTTCCTCGCACCATGAGCGGACCGTTTGGCCATGGGATGACGGTTGTTTCCGCTTGCGTCTGCTCGCCGGGAGCACCGTCGGTGCGTTCGTAGGTGAGCGCACCCGTCGGGCACCTCTCGATGGCCCGTGCGATCTCTTCGGCGCTGTCGGCCTCGACCGTTATCCACGGGCTGGCCTGCACATCGAACACGTTGGGCAGCGCGTTGAGACAGATCGCGGTGTGGATACACAGCTCGGAGTCCCAGTGCACCACGATCTCGTCTGTGTGGTACGAGCGCTTGACCATCAACCCCCCCTCGCCTGGTGTCCTCGGCTCACCGTACCGTCGCGGTGCGGGCCGAAAGCCGGCACCCATGCGATGCCAACCGAAACCCTGAGATGAACCCCGAGGCATGGGCGACTCCGGCGGGACATACCCCATGGTGCCCGCCTCCGCTTTGCCTCACCATCTTCACCCACCTTTTCTCGGGGAGGACAATCCAATGAATACTCGTCTCTATCGTGGCTTCGACTGGGTTGGGCGACACGCCCGGCTCGTTGTGGCGGTCGCTCTGTTGACCGTTGGGGCGCTTGGCGTCGTCGGGCCGATGGGTTGTCAACAACGACGAGCCCAACTTTTCGCCCGACACCGAGCTGTTCCAGGTCGAGGATCGGGCGGCGGACACGCTGCGATCCGAGTCCACCATCGACCAGGCAACGTTCATCGTCGAAGCACCGGACGATGGAGAAGTGCTGACGGCCGATGCATTCCGGGAGTTCGCCACCGCCTGCTCGTCCGGGTGTAGGTCTCGGAACCACCACCGCAAATTCTTGAATCTCGGCTAGCCCCGGGCGCGCAACCGAGACCAGTCGTTCCTGGCTGAGCCACAGGCTCGAAGCCGACAGATCTGGCAGCTGATGTTGTGCCGAGTCGCGACGCTATAGCCACGGAACGAAACCGCCGATCTAGCAAGGACCCGGAAAGGTATCGATGAAGCGGATCGTTCTCGTCGTGATGATGCTTGTGGTCGCCGGATGCGGCAGCCGATCGACGCCGGGCTCGTCGGCGGCCACGGCCGATTCGTTGCCCCGGCCCGGCGTGACTGCGGTCGATGACTCGGTTCTCAACACCGAGTCCACCGCCACACCTGTGGAGACGGCACCCGCTCTGGCTCGGGATCAGCCAGACTGCGACGGAGGCAGAGTCACCTTCGATTATCCACCGGTCGATCTGGAACGGATCGAATACGTGACGCCGCTCGGACTGATGAGTGGCTCCCACGTGACTCCGGTCGACCACCAGTACTACCAAAATTTCAAGGAGCCGGATTGGGATATCACGGTCTATAGCCCTGCCGCGGGCACCATCACCGACATCCAGCACATGCAGCAAACGGTATCGGATGGTCCCGGGGAGCCGATCGATGACTACCGGCTGGTCATCGAACACACTTGCACCATCTCGAGCATCTTCATCCATGTGGGGCAACTATCTCCCCGACTATCCGAGGTCGCACCCTCGGCCGGTGGATACGCCCGCATCGACCTTCCGGTCGAGGCTGGAGAGACGATCGGGTCTTTTCGCAGGAACGTCGATTACAACGTCATCGATCTCGAGGTGACTCTCGAGGGTCTCCTCGTCCCGGCTCACTACGAGCAGGAGAGCTGGAAGATCCACACACCCGACCCCTTCGACTATTTCACCGGCGAGATCCAGGAAGTGCTCATCGCCAAGAGCCTTCGCACCGAGGAGCCCTTCGGCGGCAGATTCGCTTACGACATCGATGGTCGGCTTGTCGGAAACTGGTTCCAGCGGGATACGAATGGGTATGCCGGGGTGGACCGCGACCGCTACTGGGCCGGACACCTTGCGGTTGCCTACGACCTGTTCGACCCCTCTCACGTCGTTGTCTCGATCGGCACCTTTGACGGTGCTTCCGTCCAGTTCGCCGTGCGGGGCAACGCTCCGGATCCCGGCGACGTTTCGATCGAATCCGAGGTCGTCGTGTACGAATTGGTCGATTACGACTACTACGTAGACGGGGAACGCTGGGATCGCGTGAGCCTGGTGAAAGGCATCGAGGCCAGAAACCTCGACGGACGTATCTACGGGGTTGTGCTGTTCCAGCTGGTCGACGACCGGACCCTCAGAGTCGAGACCTTCCCCGGCAAGACCGCGCCGCAGGTTATCGGGTTCACCGCGTCCGCCTTGATCTACGAGCGCTGACTCAACAGCTCGGCCGGGCACGCGCAGTAGCTGTCCGTCGAGGGAAGAGCGGACCTCGATTGCGAATTCTCCGCCTCGTACAGATTCGGCCGGCTCCATGTCGATCGTCTTCCTTCCTCCTCGGGGACGCGACGCGCACGTCCTGTTAGGCGATTCGAGTATTCGATGTACACACCTCGACCTGGCCCTTGCGTCATACGAGGCACTCCTTCGACGAGCATCGACTTCGGCCTTGTGACGCCGGCGTCCGAGGTGCCGTCGTGCGTCCCGGGCGGGTGAGCGCTCGGTGCGGTATCGCTGCGGAATGGATGATCTGTGGCGGTGTGGGCTGGTGGCGAGTGCTCGAGAGATATGTTTGATCGGGTCTGCAGCGGCTGGGTGGCGAGCCGGGCGCACGGGCGGGCGTCGAAGAGTACGTTATGACTAGACAACTCTTTCTTTGGGAGGCGGCGATGAGACGCTTTCTTGTGCTTCTCATCCCGATACTGGCGTTGACCGTGGTTGCATCGGCGTGCACGACCGGTAGCTCACCGACGACCGGTTCGGAGGTCGTCGAGGTCGGGGCGTCTGGTGGAGGTGTTGCGGTTGTCCCCGCCGAGGAGTCGCCATCGGGTCTCACGGTGAACGTGACCGGAAGAGCGACGATGCCGTCCAGTGTCGTGTTCGTGATCGTCGTACCCGAACCCAGAGGCTTCGGCCCGTTTCCGGAAGGGTTGACGTCAAACGACCGGGCAGAGATCAAGGACAGCGTCCAAGGGCTCGGCATACCGGACGAGGACATCGATTTCCCATCCGGACAGATCTTCTCGCCATTCGTCTCCGTCGTGCGAGTGAGGGTCGACGCAACGGACCTACCCGGGATCGGTGAGCGGGTCCTGGAGGCGGTCGAAGACGTCGCCGAGGCCACTGGTCAGGTAAAAGAATTGTTGGACACCGAGCTTGCGGAGATAGGTAGCTATAAAATTGGTCGCTAGTGAAACCAGAATGACCGAAGAATTTATCGATGTCCTGCGTAATACGGTCCGAGAC
>JADFIY010000059.1 GCA_022566415.1 Acidobacteriota bacterium | reverse complement strand
GACTTCGACCTGGGCTGCTGCCCGATCCCGACGAGCAAAGACACCGTCTCCGCCGGGATCGAGGACCTGGAACGCGCTTCGGCGACCTCTCCAGAGGTGAGGGCGATGCGAGCTGCCGGGTTCCGGCTCCTTCTCGAAGAGGGCCGACCGATCGAGGTGGAGGAGTGGGCGGCTGCGGCCGGGATCGAGAACGCAGCCCTGGGCGAGTTGCTGGAGAGCTCCCGGGTTGAAGGCCGGGTTCAGCTGGATGACGACGGTCGCCTCCTCGGTATCGCCGGGCTCACCGTTGAGCCCAGCCGGCACCAACTCGACATCGACGGCACGATTCGTTGGACCTGGTGCGCCCTCGACGCAGTGGGCATCCTCGGCGCCCTCGAAGCCGACGGAACCGTGCGCTCCACCGACCCCCGCAGCGGGGACCCGGTCGAGATTCCCTTCAAGGCTGGCAAGCCTGAGGGCGACACGACGCTGTTCATCCTTGGTGGGTACGACGGCGGCAATGTCATCGAAGACTGGTGCCCGCTGGTCAACTTCTTCGCCACCCGCGACGCTGCCGAAGCGTGGGTGGAGGCCGAAGGACTCGAAGGCGACATCGTCACCGTGGCACAGATCGCGTCAGACGCAACCAAAATGTGGCGCCATGTCGTTGACCCGAGCGTGCCCCAGGTCTGCTGAGGAACGCTGAGGCGTTCTGGCAATGAGGTAGGGCGCTTCCGGTCGCTGTTGGCCCGGGAGCGCACCGTTCGCCCGGTGACGATCCATCGTCCCGGTCGAAAGGGAATGTCGCTTCGATGTTTCTATCTCGCTGTCGCGGTTCTCGAGGCGAGGGTTGTTCCGGGCGACGGCCGCGTCGCCGACCGTGACCATACGTCACCCGGCAGGGCCTGGCCGGCTTCTACGGCAGCTCATGAACCGAAAGGATCCACACCCACGTGATTGTCAAGGACCTGACAATGTGTCGATTTGAAACCCACTTGTTGCGTTCCCTGGAGTGATACCACCGAACATTGGGCCAAACATGAACCGCATCCTTCTCCCCGTCATCGCCATCGTCGCTGCACTCGCATTGGCGGCGGTATTGATTACTTCCGCGTCGGGCGGCGACCCCACCGTGGTCGCGGCGACGACCACCCCGACCACGACGGAGTCGCCTTCATCTACAACCGGCAGCGTCGAGGTAACGGAAGGCCCCGTAACGCTCCCAGAGCAGCTCTTGCTGTCCGTTGGAGACTGGGAGACGGATTGGACCAGGCGCACCATCGACCTCGATGAGCTGTTGCTCGGCATCCCGGCTCCCGACCCCCGCGACGTGATCGCACCGTTGGACTTCCCCGCGTACGAGTCGGTGGAGGAGGCGAGTGAGTGGCTGGTCGACAACGAGATCGGGGTGTTGTTCGAGATCGAAGGCGTCGCCCGCTTCTACCCGCTGCGCATCCTCACCGCCCACGAGATCGTCAACGACGAGGTCGGCGGCATCCCGTTCGCCGTCACCTACTGCCCGCTGTGCAACACCGCAGTCGCCTTCGACCGGCGAGTCGACGGCGAGGTTTTGCGCTTCGGCGTCTCCGGGCTGCTGCGCAAGTCGGATCTGGTGATGTGGGACGACGTCACTCAGTCGCTGTGGCAGCAGATCACCGGCGAGGGCATCGTGGGCGCTCATGCCGGCACCCAGCTCGTGGTCCTGCCCACTGCCACCGTCACCTGGGGTGACTTCGCGGCGACGCATCCCGATGGCGAGGCTCTTTCGGTCAACACCGGCTTCTCGTTCTCATACGGGACCAACGGCTATGTCGGTTACAGCGGCCGCGGCGGCCCGTTCCCCCAGTTCTTCCAGGACGACTTCGATGATCGCTTTCCGGCACTAGCGCGGGTCGTCGGTGTCCGCATCGACGACACCACCAAGGCCTACCCGTTCAGCATCCTCAGCGAGCTCGGCGTTGCCAACGATGAGCTGGCGGGGGTTCCAATCACCGTTTGGTGGGCAGACACCGGCGCCGTCGACAACTTCGATTCCGCGCTCCCGGGCGAGGGGCAGGTCATCGGCACAGGCATCGCCTTCCTCGCCACGGTAGGCGACCAGGTGCTGACGTTTGCGCCGGCGGGCCCCGACACCTTCGTCGATGCCGAGACCGGCACCATCTGGACCCTGTTTGGCGAGGGAATCGAGGGCCCGCTGGCGGGCACGCAACTCGAGACGGCAGTGCACCAGAACGAGTTCTGGTTCGCCTGGTCTGCGTTCAACGAAGGCTCACCCGTCCTCGGTGACTGAGACTCGGACCGTGGCTATAGCGCCCGCTGGCGTCTCCGGTAGGCGGCGACGCTCTCCCTGGTTGTGCATGAATCCGAGCAGTGCAGGCGGGAGTGATTGCGCGAAGTGTCCACGAAGACGTCGTCGCACGTGGTAGAGGCGCAGCGCCCGAAGCGATCAAACCCGCCTTCGATCAGCGCCGTCGTCAATCCCATGGCACCCACCGCCCCCAGCCAGCGGGCCGGGCTGCCCCCTTCGGGTTCGAAGTGCAGATGGGGCGGCCGATCCCCGTGAACGCTCACCCTGGGTGTCGCCGAGACGTCCTGCAACACAGCGTTGAGCGAGGCTGCCGCCTCCCGCTCATTGGTCGCGGTGAATACCCGCCGCAGGCGAGAGCGGAGGGCGCGGACCTCGTGGAGGTCGCTATCGGAAAGGCGCCGGTCCCCATCAAACCAATCGCCGCCCCAGACGTCGATGAAGGTCCCAACGTCCTCAGGCGTCTCCAGCTGATCGTCGCCGGTCACCACGTCGATCGAGTTGATCAGAGCCACGGCCATCTGCACCGGCTCATCGCTGTAATGGGAGAAATCCATTTGACTCGCTACATGTCTCTGCGATTAGTGTAATGTATGTAACCAGTATAGCCCATTACCGAAGGACCTACGATGGTGGCAACGAAGACACCGGCCGAATCAACGACAGGTGGTGAGCCCACCGGTCCAACCTCCCCAAGTGGACTCGTCGTTGGTGGCGCCCTCGCCGCCGTCTACCTCATCTGGGGATCGACCTACCTAGCGATCCGGTTCGGTCTCGAGGGGTTCCCCCCGTTCCTATTGACCGCAATCCGCTTTCTGATAGCGGGCGTGATCATGTACACCGTGCTGCGCCTCCGCGGGACCCCCGCTCCCAGCCGGCGCCAGTGGTGGAACGCAGCCAGGGTGGGAGCACTCATGCTGGCGGGAGGAGTTGGGCTCGTCGCCATGGCCGAAGACCTCGGCGTGGGCTCTGGTGTGGCGGCTACTGCGGTAGCGGTGATACCCCTGTGGGCGGCCCTGGTGAGCGGGCTGTTCGGCCGGTGGCCGCTGCGCCTGGAATGGGTGGGTCTCTTCGTCGGGTTCGTTGGCGTTTTGGTGCTGGCCCAGGAAGGCGATTTCGTGTCCAACCCCGGCGGCCTGATCCTCCTGGCGGTAGCCCCGATCTTGTGGTCGATCGGGTCGGTGTGGGGAACACACCTTGATCTTCCGCGGCCTGCCATGGCCACTGCCACCCAGCTGCTGGCCGGCGGAGCCGTGCTGCTGGTGCTCGGCGCGCTGCGCGGGGAGCGGATCACCGAGGTTCCGTCCGCTTCCGCCTGGCTCGCCCTCGGCTACCTGATCGTGTTCGGCTCGATGGTCGGCTACACCGCCTATGTCTATCTCCTCCGCACCGTTCGCCCGGCTCTTGCCACCAGTTATGCCTACGCCAACCCGGTGGTGGCCGTGGCGCTCGGTGTGACGCTGGGAGCCGAGGTTCTCACCGGTCCGGTTTTCATAGCCCTGCCCCTGATCTTGGCCGGGATTGGGCTTGCCGCGTTGGCGCCGTGGCGCGTTCGACGAGAGCGGGAGCCGCTCTCCCCAGTCGGCGAAAGAGGGCGGGACCCCTCCATGGACACCCCGCCTACGACGGGGCCCGAGGCTGAAGAGTACGGAGCCGACGCGGCGTGAACCACCGTCGCGGCATCAGGCCTGAGCACGACTACCGGCCGGCTGCTGAGCTAGCCACCGAGAAATACGTGGCGGTCGATCACTGCGGGGGCTCCAGCTTGATGGCGTGTCCGCCGAACTGGTGCCGCATTGCGGAGAGCAGTCGGTCGGCGTATTCGTATTCGTCTCGCGACCCGATGCGGCGCATCAGCGACAGGGTGATGATCGGGGCGGATACGTTGGAGTCGATTGCCTCGAACACGGTCCAACGACCCTCTCCCGAATCGGGAACGTAGGGAGCGATGCCCTCCATGTCCGGGTTCTCCGCCAACACCTCGGCGGTGAGGTCGAGTAGCCAGGACCGAACCACCGAGCCGTACCGCCATATCTCGGCGATCTGATGCAGGTCGAGGCCGAACTCATCCTTTTGCGCCATGATGGCGAAGCCTTCTGCGTACGCCTCCATGAGCCCGTACTCGATGCCGTTGTGGATCATCTTCACGAAATGGCCGGCGCCGGTGGGTCCCACGTGGCCCCATCCCTGATCCCGACCGGGTGCCAGCGACTCCAGGATGGGACGGAGTCGATCGACGACCGCTGCTTCGCCTCCCACCATCATGCTGTAGCCCTCGGTGAGCCCCCACACGCCACCGCTGGTGCCGACGTCGACGAGCTGCTGGCCCCCTTCCCGGCACGCTTCGGCACGGCGCAGCGTGTCGCGGTAGTAGGAGTTGCCGCCGTCGACGATGACGTCACCGTCATCGAGAACTGGGAGCAACATCTCGAGGGTCTTGTCGACCGCGTCCCCGGCGGGAACCATGATCCATACCGCCCGGGGCGAATCGAGCTGACCGACCAAATCCTCAATCGACTCTGCCCCGGTGGCGCCCACCGCCACCACCCGCTCCACGGCCGCCGGGTCCAGGTCGAACCCAACCAGGCGGTGACCGGCCTCAACAAGGCGCTCGGTCATGAAGGCGCCCATCTTTCCCAATCCGACCATCCCCAGCTCCATGCCGTCTCCTTTCGGTGCGTCGTATGTGTCTGCGTATACCGCCACCGTAGGTGCAGGCACGTACGACGGGGTTCAAGCATCAGGCGTTGCGCCACACTCGCCACAGCGACGACGGGTCCTGTAGCGGGTTGCCGTGGACGAGGAAGAAGTCGGCCGGTCCACCGACGGTGAGGCGGCCGGCTTCCGGTTCGCCAAGCAGGTTGCCGCCGATCCAGGTCGCCGCCGCCAACGCACGCCACGGCTCGAGACCGGCGTCGACCAGGTGCTCGAGCTCCCACGCCAGGTGGTTGGCGCGCAACGACCCCCCGCCGAAGTCGGTGCCGGCAGCGATCGTCACCCCGGCGTCGATGGCCAGCCGCACGCTCTCGTAGGCAAGCTCGTGGCGCTCGGCGAGCCGTTCATGCGCCTCGCCTCCGACGAATCGCTCGATGGTGGTCGTTGATCCGAATGAAGTCCACGACGCCTCGATGGCCAGCGTCGGCACCAGGTACGTTCCGCGGGCTGCCATGTCTGTGGCGAGGTCGGTGTCGAGGTGGGTGCCGTGCTCGACGCAGTCGACTCCGCCGGCAACCGCCGCCCGGACGCTTGGCAAGTTGGTGGCATGGGCGGTGACCGGCACCCCCCGGGCCGTGGCAACGGCGACCGCACGCTCCACCTCGCTCACCGTCCATGTCGACGTGTCGCGGTCTGGCCCTTCGACGTAGAGCTTGATGAGGTCGGCGCCGTCGTCGAGCTGCTGGGTGACCGCGGCCTCGACTCCGTCGCCGTCCTCCGCCGAAACCGCGAAACCGAAGGTTCCGGTCCGCTCGATCCAGCTGCCGGCCGCCCTGACGTACGGCCGGTCGCGGCGTCCCCGCCAGGCGTCGCGGACGGTCAGCGCCAGCGCACGGTCGTTGCGCCGCGGCGACCCGACGTCCCGGAACCAGCGGATGCCGGCTCTGTAGCCGAGGTCGCCGTTCTCCTCGGCGACTTGCAGCAGTTCCTCAGTGGGGTCATCGATGCGTTCGATCCAATGCGACCCACCGGGAAGGGTCGAGTGGCTGTGGGCGTCGACCAGACCGGGCACCACCGTTGCCCCACCGGCGTCGATGACGCGCTCGGCACCATGCGGATCGGGTGCGTCGTCGTCGTGACCCATCCACTCGAGCCGGTGGTCGACGACGAGGAGGCTCTGGTCGCGAAGGAGCTCTGGGCCTGTGCCATCGGCGACGGCGGTGTGGCGATACAGGATGGTCACGGGCTCACCCTACGGCGATCACCCTGGCGTCGGCCGAGGTCAGGCTTCGGCAGCCGGACCGGTGAGGGTGATTCTTACCACGGGCACCACAGCAGCCATTCGGGCGGGATCGTCCACTGGGAGCCCAAGCGACGTGCCGAATGCCTTGGCGGCGACCGGGTGAGCCTCCGTGTAGTCGGCGAACGCTGATTCGGCGGTCGCCACGTCGGCCAGAACGGCAGTGGCCTCCGCGTGCTGGATGCGACCGGTGCTGATCCGCACGTTGGGGTCGGCCTCGATGTTGCGGAACCAGTCGCTCTTCGTTCCGTAGGCGGCGGCGATATCGAAGGATTTGTCGTCGTGTCGGATGACCTCGAGCACCGTCTCTCGTGGAAGACCCGATTTGCGGCCGGTGTGCTCGAGCAGCACAGCCCGCCGTCCCAACACCCGGCTAAAACCGACTCGATACAGGTAGCGGGGCGCCCGAAACAGCCACCGCGTGATCCTTCCCGGCGGTTTCCGGAAGATTCCATCGCCGGCCGAACTGGTCATCGCAACATCACCTCCGGTCAGCACGTCACGTGCAGGATGGCGTTGACGTCGGAAGCGTCGAGGGTGCGGAGCAGGGCGCAGGCCTCTGCGGTCGGCAGGGTGACCAGCTCCACACCGTTGTGCTCGGCCCGGTGCCTTAGCTCGGGCATCACTGGGAGCCGCCCGGAAAACCCTGTCCCGATCACAAGCTGTGGTTTCGACCACGGGATGTCTTCACCGGCGGACAGCGGGGTGTGCCCGTATTCGCTGCGGAACCGTTTGGAGGGACCCTTCTTCCGCTTGCGCACCACGCCCGCGTCGACGACAACGTCGTGGTCGTAGTTTGTGCCGTCGATGATGATCGTGCCGAACTCTGGATACTCCATGTCCATACTTCAAACGATACCGACCACGGGAGCATCGTTGACCGCCATCCGCGCCGAAGTGCGAGGCCTTGTCCAGGGGGTGGGCTTTCGCTACATCACCAGGGGTACGGCGCGGCAGCTCGGCGTTGTCGGTTGGGTTCGCAACCTGCCCGCCGGATCGGTCGAGGTATGGGCCCAAGGGGCATCCGATGCGATCGATCGGCTGCAGGAGTTCCTCGAAGCCGGGCCAACGGGAGCACTGGTCGAGTCGGTTGCCGTGGAGGTCGTCGAACCCGATCCGGGGTTGACCGGCTTCGAGGTCAGGTTCTGACCGTTCCGCGAATTCCGCGCTGTTTCAGCGCTCCCGACGGCTACGCTCGGCCGCACCCGCACCGAGGACGGAGGCAGCCGTGAGCGGCCCGATTCGAGACAGTGACAACGATATGAGTGCCGGTGACACCGTCACCGGGAACGTCGAGGTCAGGGAGAGCCGGGTGGCCACCGTCGGCAACCTCGGCGTTGTTCGCGCCCTCCCGACGAAAGGCAGGCGCACCGTCGGAGCCTGGTGCCTGGTGGATGTGATGCAACCCTCAGACGCGCTGGAGCCGGATCCGATGGAGATCGGTCCCCACCCGCACATTGGTCTCTCCACGGTGACCTGGCTGTTGGAGGGTGAGGCGCTCCATTCCGACTCGCTGGGCACCGAGCAACCGCTCCGGCCCGGCCAGCTCAACTTGATGACCTCAGGGAGGGGCATCGCCCACGCCGAGCTGGGAACCTCGCCTGGCGTCCTCGGCATACAGATGTGGATCGCCCAGCCCGAGGAAACCCGGCACGGGGATCCGGCGTTCGAGCACCATGGGGACCTGCCGAGGAAGGATCTCGCCACCGGCGAGGCGATCGTCATGGTGGGGAGCCTGGGGGATGCAACGTCACCGGCCAGGACCGACACCCGGCTCATCGGCGCCGAACTTTCGCTGGCCAAGGGCGAGGTGACCATCCAAGCCGAAGCGACCTTCGAGTATGCGTTGATTCCGGTCGAAGGCCTGCTCAAGGTCAACGAATCCATCGTCGAGCCCGGGTACATGGGTTTGATCCCAACCGGGACCGACGAGCTGCGCATCGAGGCCGGCGACAGCGGAGCCCGTGCCATGTTGATCGGTGGCGAGCCGCTGGGAGAACAGGTCGCTATGTGGTGGAACTTCGTGGCGCGGACGAAGGACGAGCTGACTTCGGCATGGCGAGATTGGGATTCCGGCGACACCGACCGGTTCCCCGAGTTCGCCTCCATCCTCGACCGGATAGAAGCACCACGCCCGATGTGGGTGTCAGCCGACGACTGACGCCGACCGGGATCCCACTCGACGATGAGAACCGAGCCCAACCTCGCCGAGGCGAGGACCCAGGCGGCGAAGATCCTGGAAGCAGCGTGGGACGAATCGCGCGGCTACTCGTATCCCAACGAGCACGTGTATCCCCACCTCTGGTTGTGGGACAGCTGCTTCCACGCGATTGCCTGGGCGACGCTCGACGATGAGCGGGCGGTGAATGAGCTGGAGGCGGTGTTCGTGGCCCAATTGTCAAGCGGCTTCGTGCCCCACATGCGATACTCGGCAACCTCCGAGCACCGGGGCCCCCTAGACCACGTCTCCGGGTACACCCAGCCGCCCGTTTACGGCCATGCACTGGCGACGATCTTCCGGCAGCGCCTTCCCGTCCCGGAAGCGTTGCGCGCCGGGGTCGCTGCCGCCTACGAGTATCTGTGGCGGGAGCGGAGGACCGACGGCGGTCTTCTTGCGATCGTGCACCCGTGGGAAGCCGGAGCCGACGACTCGCCCCGATGGGATGCGTGGATCGGGTCCACCGAGTGGGACCGCGCCCAATGGACTGTCTTCGACCTCGAACTGGTCGAGGAGACGACGTTTGCGACAACGGGGGAGGCCACTGGTAACGCCCGCTTCGAGGCAGTGCCCGCCGCCTTCAACGCCATCGCCGCTCACGGGATGCGCGAGCTCGCCTCCACCGGAGGAGACCCGGTGTGGTCGGAGCGCGCCGACGAGCTCTCCGCTGCTATCGATGAACAGCTGTGGGACCCCACCCAGCGGCTGTGGTCCGATGCCGCAGTAGTCGGGCCTGCCGCCTCGACGGCGGTGCCCACGCTCGACGGGGTGCTCCCGGCGCTGGCGACGAACAACCCCGACCTTGCGGCCCAGGCGCTCGACCAGCTGGAGGATGACACCCGGTTCGCCGCCCCATTCGGGCTGGCATACGTCGCCCGTGACCACGCCTCGTACCGACCCGATTTGTATTGGCGAGGCGCCGCGTGGCCGCAGCTCAATCATCTGGCTCGGGTAGCCGCGGTGCGATGGGGCCGGATGGATCTTGCTGATGAGATCGCATCGATGACCCGTCGAGGAGCGGTCCTCTCCGGCTTCGCCGAGCTGTGGGATCCGGAGACGGGTGAGGCGCGGGGCGTGGTGCCGCAGACGTGGGCGGCGCTGGCCGCGGTCGATACCATCGATCAGCCGCCGATCGGTGAGTGACCCCACATGTAGGCGCCGGCGTTCCACGCCTGTTGCGGGCTCCTTGTGGCTCCCCGGCCGCGACTCCGATCCATTCGTGGAAGCCCCAATCGCCGGCGATGACTGATCCCCTCTACCGGGCGAAGTGCGGCCGGTAATCGGAGCGGGCTCGACCTAACAACAGGGGTAGTACCTGCTTTCTTGTTAGCGGCCGCCGACCAGCAGTAGCCGCATCGTTATCTGGGCGCCGCCGAGAGAACCGGTTCCCAGTAGCAGATCGCCGCCGGCGGCGACCGCCGTCCGCCTGGCGATGTCGAGTCCCAGGCCGGTGGAGTCGGTGCCGCTGCGGCCCCGATCGGCGACGCTGAGATCGGGTGGGAAGCCGTCTCCGGCGTCCTCGACCACCACATCGACGTAGGGGCCGTTGCTGCGGTGGACCGAGACGGCCAGGCCGGTCCCCGGTTCGGTGTGGGCGAACACGTTGCCGATGAGTGCGTCGAGTGCTGCGGCGAGATCGGCTTCAGGCGTCCCCACCAGGGCGCGGCTCCGGTTGATGCCGGTATCGAGTGTCCGCCCCTCGTCGGCGGCGAGCGGCTCCCAGAAGGCAACCCGCTCGGCGACGACCCTGTCGATGTCCGTCACCGCGCCGCGTGCTTGACGATCCGGTCGTCGGATCTCGTCGATGACGTAGTCAACGACTCGTTCGATGTCGTCGAGTTGCGCCACCAGCTGATCCTTGCGATCGCTGTCGGGAAGGGCGTCGGCGTTGAGACGAGCTCCGGTCAGGGGCGTTCGAAGCCGGTGTGACAGGTCGGCGGCGGTCTCACGCTCCAGTTGCAACAGCGCGCCGATCTGAGCGGCGAGCCGGTTGAAGGCGGTGCCTACCCGACGGATCTCTGGCGGGCCGGCTATGTCAACGCGCGCATCCAAGTCGCCGGAGCCCATCCGGTCGGCCGTGGCGGCTAGGTCGTCCACCGGGCGCACCATCGATCGTCCCAGGCGGTCGGCGACGACGACGGCCAACACCACCAACACCGTCGCCAGCCCGGCCAGGGTCCACCACACCCTGGCCACGCCGGCCCGCATCGCTTCTTCCTCGGCCAGCGCCCGCACCACAACGGTCTCCCCTTCGGGGCCGAGGACCGGGATGTAGATCGCCTCTCCGCCGTTCACCGACTGGCGGAACGTCGTCCCGGCGGCCGCTGTTGCAAGGTCTTCACCCGGATCGAGGGGCGCACCGACGGTGTCGCCGCCCACGATGACGATGGTGAGCGGTCGATCGTTGAATTCGCCGTCGGCGGACAGGACCGGTCCGACGAGCTCATCGATCGAATCCGAGCCCACCACCGCAACCAGTCGAGCGACTGCACCGGCATCGCGCTCGGCGGCGGACAGCTCGCGATCGGCGGCGAGATCGCGGACCAGGATCATCAGGGGCACCACGAAGGCCAGCGCCACCATCGCAGTGACCGCAAACGCCACCCCGACCAGCCGGGCCCTCACTGCTCTGGCGGAACGAGCTTCACTCCTACGCCCCGTTTGGTGTGGATATAGACGGGCTCGGCTGCAGATTCCCCCAGCTTCTTGCGCAACCACGACACGTGGACATCGACCGTCTTGTCCGCGCCGCCGTACGGCTGGCGCCACACCTCGGCCATCAGCTCGCGTTTACTGACCATCACCCCGGGACGCGCCGCCAGGTAGGTGAGCAGGTCGAACTCCCGCGCCCTGAGATCGATCAGCTCCCCGTCGAGCCTGGCCTCATGGGCGTCGCGGTCGATGACCAGAGCGCCGACGGTGATGACCGGAGTTTGCTCAGGCTCTCCGGTCCGTCGCAGCACGGCGCGAATACGGGCCTCGATCTGGGCGGCGGAGAACGGCTTCACCACGTAATCGTCTGCACCCGCTTCCAACAGTCTGACCATCTCCTTCTCATCGTCGCGGGCGGTGGCGACGATCACCGGGGTATCGCCGAGGCCTCGCACCATCGCCAGCACGTCGGTCCCGTCGATGTCGGGCAAACCGAGGTCGAGCACCACCACGTCGATGGCGCTTCTCGTGAGCTGCTCCACACCGTCGAGACCGGACGCGGCTGCCTGGACGTCGAAGCCGGAGCCGGAGAGCTGTTCAACGAGCGCCTCTCGGATCGCCTGGTCGTCTTCGATAACGAGCACAGTCGGCATCGCCGGTCACGATACCTGGCCCTGGTCGAGAGCGGTGTTCGACCCATGATTTGAGCGTCCGTTAGCGAACCGTTATCCATGGCACCGGCCGGCTTGGGCACAATATGGACATGATGCGCCGGGTAGGGATCGTCGTCGCATGGCTCGCCGCCACCATGGTGGCGATGCTGATTGCCGCCACCGCGGTGGGGTCGGTGCGGGGCCAGGTCACCGACGTGCCCGCCATTCCGTCCGCGGGAGCGGCGGCGCTGCTGGCGATGTCGACGACGACCACCGTCCTCGGGCCGTCCACTACCAACACCCCAACCACCACCGACGGCACGGTGGCGCCCACCACCACGATCACCGTCCCCCCGACCGCCAGCAGCACCACCACAACGACGGCGCCGGCGTCGACGCCGACAACCACCTCGCCACCGGCGCCGACGACGACCACGACCACGACCACGACCACGACCACGACCGTTCCCCCCAGACCCGCCGTTACCACGTATAGCCTCATCGGCGGACAGGTCTGGATCTCCGCCGATGAACCCGACGTGGTATTCGTCAACGCGGTCCCCAAGGCCGGGTTTTCTGTCGAGATCGACAAGGCCG
>JADFIY010000243.1 GCA_022566415.1 Acidobacteriota bacterium | reverse complement strand
TGCCGGCTCGCCGACGAGCACCTCAGGCTCCGTGCTGGAAGCCGCGGCCAGGACAGGAGCCGCCGGGGGGGGTGAGGACGCGGGCGTCCGGGGAGCAGCGCTCTCGTGCGCGAATGGGTTATCGACGGTGTTGAGCAAGTGCTCACGGACGTCAGTGAGGGTCTCTTTGATCTCGTTCTTCAGGAGCTTGAGCTCCTGCTGAAGCTCCTCGACTGCTTTATCCATGACCTGCTCTTGAGCGGCGAGGATGCAGGAGAGGGCTGCCGGTTCGCCTGTTCGCCGACCGGCAGCCCCCTCTGGCTGATTGCGGGGACAAGGGACTAGTTCAGATCGATGACCTTGTCGATCACCGCCGGGGTGGTGCGCTCGATGATCAGGCTGCTGCCCTTGGCCGGCTTCATCTCCAGCGTGAACGTGTCGTTCGCATTGAGCCGCGTCGTCAGGTTGGCCACGTTCACGGTGATCTCGAACTTCTCTCCAGCTTCAAGCAACGTGTCGCCGTCGCCTTGGCCGAGCTCGCTCGTCGTCCACGCGATGTCCGTTACTTCCTGCACCGTGTCGATGTAGGAAATGACCGTGGTGTGGAGCTTCGGGTCCTCGTCAGAGAGCAGACCGTCGGCGTCGGCGTCGGTGGTGGTGACGAGGTTGAGCGGCTCGCCGTCCAGCGCGTTGGCGATGATGAAGATGATCTCATCCACGCTGCCGTCCGCGTCGTTGTCTTTGGCCACGACCGGGCCGACCAGCTCCATGGAGCTGCGGGCCGCCTCGAGGCCGGAGTGGATCGCCTCTTTGCCCTTCTCGGCGGAGAAGATCCCCGCTGACAAGACCGTGTAGGCGAACACGGATGCCACCACGACGAAGGCGATCAGGATGATGGCCGTCTCGAGCCCGGTGACCCCTCGCTGGTCCCGTCGTCGATCAATCAGGCGAGTGATCATTGTGTTTCCTTCCTTTCTCGGCATCCGGCTGATTCCAGGCCTTGGCGCCGCATCCGGCTGATCCCGGCCTTGTTCGGTGTCCACGCTAGTTCAGGTCCATCTCGGCGGTCAGGACGGCCGGCAGGGTGCGCGTCAGGCTCAGGTCCGCACCCTTGCCACGCGCTATCGTCAGGGTGAAGGTGGTGTTGGCGACCGCGACTGGGTTGGCCGCGTGGGTCAGCACCGTGATCTTCATCCGCTCGCCGGGCTCCAGCAGGGCGTCGCCGTCACCAGCCCCCAGCTGCGTCCGGGTCCAGGTTATGTCCACGGTCCGCTGGTCCTTGTCCGAATAGATGACCGACAACTTGTGGAGCTTGGTCTCGTCGGAGAGCAGGCCGTCGGAGTCGGAGTCGGTGGTGGTGGTCAGGTCGATCGCCTCGCCGTCGAGGCTGTTGGCCACGATGAAGCTCACCTCACTGACCTCCGCGGGTCCCTGGATGAGGTCGACGTTGATCGTCGGAGTGCCGGGGTCGCTGACGGCGGTGATGCCGACGCAGTCGATGCTGTTGAGCGTCACCGCGAATGGATCAGCGATGTCGAGCACCGGCTGGATCCACGTGTTGGCCGTGAGCGCCGGTATGTCGATGGACTCGAGCGGGGAGGCGCAGTTGGGGTCGTCGTCGATCACCAGCTGGAGCACCCCAGCCGCGAGGGTCACGGTCGACTTGATCCAGAGGCGCACGGCATAGTGCTTCGGGCTGGTCAGGTCGATCGTCGATGCGGTGTTGGCATACGCGACCAGTCCAGTCGTGAAGCCGGCCGCAACCACGAGCTCGACGCTGTCGATGCCCGACTTGCGGTCGTCGGTGTCGCTGGCGTCGGTGACGTTGGCCGAAGCGACCCAGATCCCGCCATCGTCGTTCAACACCGTTGCGGCGACGGACGTCGCCTTCACGCTGCCCTGGATGTCCATGGAGCCGCGTGCTTGTTCGAGGCCGGAGTGGATCGCCTCTTTGCCCTTCTCCGCGGAGAAGATGCCGGCCGAGAGGACCGTGTAGGCGAACACGGAGGCCACGACCACGAAAGCGATCAGGATGATGGCCGTTTCCAGACCCGTGACGCCGCGCTGGTTGCGGCTGAGTCGATTGAACATTCGAGTGAGCATCGGTGGTTTCCCCTTTCTCGGAGCTCGTAGCCCGCCCTAGTTCAGGTACATCACGTCGTCGATCACGGCAGGCAGCGTCCGTGAGATGACCATGGCGCTACCACGACTGGGCTTGAACTCAATGGTGAACTGGTTGTCCTCGTCCAGGCTGATCGCCAGTTGGGACACGTTTATCGTGATCTGCATCTTCTCTCCGGGCTCCAGCAGGTCGTCGCCGTCGCCTCTGCCGACCTCAATCTTGGTCCAGGCGATGTCGTCGATGCGCTGTACCCCGTCGATGTACGTGATGATCATCGTATGCGTCTGGCCGGTCTCGTCGGAAAGATCGCCGTCGTTATCGGAGTCCACCGTCGTGGTGAGGTCGATCGGCTCACCATCCAGCGCGTTGGCCACCGTGATGATGATCTCGTCCACCACGTCGTCGCTCGCGAAGGAGCCGGTCGGGTTGCCCGTGTCCTTGGCGATGATGCCGCCGACGATCGACATGGTCCCCCGCGCCTGCTCCAGGCCCGAGTGGATGGCCTCTTTGCCCTTCTCCGCTGAGAAGAGTCCGGCCGACAGCACCGTGTAGGCGAA
>JADFIY010000058.1 GCA_022566415.1 Acidobacteriota bacterium | reverse complement strand
TACGCCCCGGCGATCTACCGCGATACCGTGCCGGTCGATCCGGAGCGTACCGCCGAATAGGGTTACCACTTCACCGAGGACATGGCCGACCATGCCATCCAGTGGGTGCGGCAACAGAAGGCTCTGATGGCTGACAAGCCGTTCTTCGCCTACTTCGCACCGGGGGCGACGCACGCCCCCCACCACGTTCCTGAGGAGTGGTCCGCCAGGTACAAGGGTCGGTTCGATCGGGGCTGGGACGCGATACGGGAGGAGACCTTCGCCCGACAGAAAGAGCTGGGTGTCATTCCGGCCGACGCCGAGCTGACCGCTCGTCCTGAGCAGATCCCGGCGTGGGACGACATGGACGACGAGGTGAAGCCGGTGCTCGCCCGCCAGATGGAGGTGTACGCCGGGTTCCTCGAGCACACCGATCACCAGGTCGGTCGCCTCATCGATGCCCTTGCGGATCTCGACGTCCTCGAGGACACGCTGATCTACTACATCATCGGCGACAACGGCGCCTCGGCAGAGGGCACGATCAACGGGACGTTCAACGAGCTGCTCAGCCTCAACGGTGTCATGGGCATCGAAACTCCCGAGTTCATGGCTTCGCGCATCGACGACTTCGGCACGCCGAGGGCGTTCAACCATTACGCGGTGGGCTGGGCCCATGCCATGGACACGCCGTATCAGTGGACCAAGCAGGTGGCTTCCCACTGGGGCGGCACCAGGAACGGGACCATCGTCCACTGGCCAAACGGTTTCTCCAGCCGCGATGAAATCCGTTCCCAATTCCACCACGTCATCGACGTGGCACCGACCGTGCTCGAAGCGGCCGGGCTTCCCGAGCCGCTGTTTGTCGATGGTGTCGCCCAGATTCCCTACCAAGGGGTGAGCATGGCCTACGCCTTCGACGACGCGGCTGCGAAGGACCGTCGAGAGACCCAGTACTTCGAGATGTTCGTCAACCGCGGGATCTACCACCACGGCTGGACGGCGGTGACCCGGCACAGCACACCGTGGTTGCTCGGCGAAGTGACGCCGCCAATCGACCAGGACGTATGGGAGTTGTACGGCCCGGACGACTGGACGCAATCGCGAGATCTGGCAGCCGAAATGCCGGACAAGCTGGTGGAGCTACAACGCCTGTTCATCCTCGAGGCGTCGAAATATCAGGTGTTTCCACTCGATGACAGGCGCGTCGAGCGGTTCAACGCCGACCTCGCCGGCCGTCCGCTCCTGATCCGCGGCAACTCGCAGCTCCTGTTTGGCGGTATGGGCCGCCTCTCCGAGAGCAGCGTTGTGAATACGAAGAACAAGAGCCATGCCATCACCGCTCAGGTCGCGGTACCCGACGGCAACGCACACGGTGTGATCGTCGCCCAAGGCGGGGCCTTCGGTGGCTGGAGCCTGTACGCAACCGAGGGCAGGCTGGCCTATTGCTACAACTATTTCGGTCTCCAGCGCTTCAAGGTCTACGGCAAGTCGGAGCTGCCGTCGGGTGACCACCAGGTGCGCATGGAGTTCGCTTATGACGGCGGCGGACCGGGTCTGGGAGGAACCGCAACCCTGTATGTCGACGGGACCCAGGTCGGCCAGGGACGGATCGACATGACCCAGCCCATGATGTTCTCCGCAGACGAGACCACCGATGTCGGGAGTGACACCGCCACCCCG
Source organism: Acidobacteriota bacterium (assembly GCA_022566415.1). Taxonomy (GTDB): domain Bacteria; phylum Actinomycetota; class Acidimicrobiia; order Spongiisociales; family UBA5794; genus JACZST01. The sequence goes on along the minus strand of JADFIY010000058.1, from coordinate 10,768 downwards.
GTGAGCGACGACTACGGGCCCAAGGACAGCCACTTCACCGGGCGCATCGAATGGGTTCAGATCGATCTCGGCGAAGACGCCGAGGACGCCGACCACTACATCAGTGACGAGGAGCGGCTCCGCATCGCCATGTCGGTCCAGTAGCCCTCACCGGCGGCTGTCCACGTAGGCTCCTCCCATGCGCGCCATCATCGTGGTTGTTCCTGCGCTGGCCTTGGTCCTCGTCTCCTGTACGTCGGCGGGTGACGAACCGGCGCCGTCGCTCCCAGAGGTCATCCCGTCGTCTTCGCTTCCGGAGGTCATACCGTCGCTCCCCCCGACCACGGAGGCGCAGGCGCCCGAACCCGAGGTCCCGGAGACGACCACTTCTGACGAGGGGTACCTGTGGAGCGTCGGCGACTGCGTCGACCTCGGTGTCGATGCCGCGGCCGAACTTCCGTACGCGCCCTACGGTACCGGGCTCCTGATGGATTGCGCCGAGCCCCACACCCATGAGGTGTACTTCACGGCGACGCTGTCGGGCGGCTCCGACGCACCATTTCCCGACGATTTGAATGACCGGCTCTTTGACGTGTGCTTCGTCGAGTTCGCCGAGGTCATGGGGTTCTCGTCGTCCAACTCGACACTGAATGTGCTGCTCTATCTGCCGGACGCCGAGGAATGGGCCGCCGGGGAGCGATACCACGCTTGTGTCGTCTATCAGAGCGGTACGGACGCGAGCTATTCGGAGCTGGTCGGAGCGGTGGCGGACGATCCCGGCACCTACACATGGCAGGTGAGCGCCGGGTCTTGCTACGACGTGGACAATCCGCAGCTGCTGGCGGTGAGCACCCCCGTGGACTGCGTCGAGGAGCACAGCATCGAGATGATCGGTGAGGCGGTGCTGGCGCCGGACGACGCCATCTACCCGGGCACGGAAGCCATCGATCGGGATGCCGACGAGGCCTGCGATGCCCTGCTCGCCGAGTACGCGGTCCAGCCGCTCGAAAATCTACCGGTGCTGACCTTTCCTCTTCCGACGCCGTTCAGTGAGGGGGAGTGGGACACCGGGCAACGCACGGTGCGGTGTTTTGCGTTCGCCAGCACCCTCGACCAGGGGATCCTTGTCGTGGTCGGCTCGCTTGGTGAAGGGACCTTCGAGATTGTCGAAATCGACCGGGGTGTCCAGGTCTGATCAGCATGCGCGCCGCCATCTATCACGAGTTCGGCGGCCCGATTCTGATCGAGGACGTACCGGAACCGGAGCCGCCCCGAGACGGCGTGGTGATCGAGGTCGAGGCCTCCGGGTTGTGCCGATCCGATCTCCACGGTTGGGACGGCCTGGACCCCGACATCGCACTGCCGATGGTGCCTGGTCATGAGCTGGCCGGAGTCATCGGCGCCGTCGGTGGCGACGTGCGCGACTGGGCGGTTGGGGATCGAGTCACGGTTCCCTTCTGCTGCGGGTGCGGGGTCTGCGAGCAATGCGAGGCAGGTAATACACAGATCTGTGACGACTATTTCCAGCCAGGGTTCACCGGCTGGGGATCGTTTGCGCAGCGGGTGGCCATCCCGGCCGCGGATGTGAACCTGGTAGCGCTGCCGGACGATCTCGATTATCCGGAAGGGGCGATACTCGGCTGCCGTTTCATCACCGCCTACCGGGCCGTTGTGCAGCGGGGGCGAGTCAGCGAGGGCGAGTGGCTTGCGGTGTACGGGTGCGGCGGCCTGGGTCTGTCCGCAGTGATGATCGGGGCGGCCAAAGGGGCCCGGGTGGTCGCCATCGATATCGGTGACACCACGCTGGAATTGGCCCGATCGCTTGGGGCGGAGGCAACCGTCAACGCCACCTCGGAGGACGTGCCGGGTGCGGTGATGGAGTTGACCGCCGGTGGTGCCGATGTGTCGATCGACGCCGTTGGGAACCCGGAGGTGGCGACGGACGCACTGCTCAGCCTGCGCAAGCTCGGCCGGTATGTGCAGGTGGGGCTACTCAACGAGGGCCCGACGCCGCTTCCCATGGACGCGGTCATTGCTCGTGAGCTGGAGGTCCTCGGCAGCCACGGCATGGCAGTTGGTGACTACGGCGAGATATTCGACCTGGTAGCCGGCCTCGACCTGTCCAAGTTGATCAGCCGGCGGCTGTCCCTCGATGACTTCCCCGCCGCGCTCGAATCGATGCGCGCCTTTACGGGCGCGGGTACCTCGGTGGTCACCGATTTCAACTGAATCGCAAGACACAAGACGCAAGACGCAAGCTGCTGGTGACTTGTGACTTGTGACTGACGACTGTCTTACGATTGGCGGATGGCAGTCATCGGCCGGATACTCATCGACGGCGAGTTCTTCGATGCCGAATCGGCCTCGATCTCGGTGCTCGATATCGGGTTTCAACGCGGCTACGGGTGTTTCGAGGCGGTGCGTGCCTACGACGGTCGTATGTTTCGGCTCGACGCCCATCTCGATCGGCTCGAGCAGAGCGCAGCAAAGCTGCACCTGCCCGTTCCCGACCGCGACGATCTGGTGGCCTGGTGCACGACCGTCGCCGAGGCCGCTGGGGACAGCGTCGTCCGAACCCTCGTGTCGGGTGGGACCGACCCCAGAAAATTGGGGACCAATTCGAGAACGGTCGTGGTCGCCGAGGCGGTGCCACCGCAGCCGTCGATGCTCTCACTCCAGTCCAGGATCGCCCCGTGGCACACCGATGGTGACTGGTTCGAGCTCACCGGCGCCAAGGCGTTGTCGTACGGGTTCAATCTGGCTGCTTCCGTCGAAGCGCAGAGCGCTGGCTACGACGATGCCCTCCTGATCGGCAGGAGCGGCAGCGTCCTCGAGGGACCGACGTTCTCGGTCGCCTGGATAACCGACGACACCTTTCATACCCCCAGCCTCGAGATCGGGATCCTGGAGTCCATCACGCGGCGGGCTTCGATCGAGGTGGCTGAACGAGTTGGCATCCCGGTCGTCGAAGGAGTCTACGACCTAGACGATGTCCTTGGGGCTGCCGAGGTCGTTGCGTTGTCCACGGTGAAAGAGGTGCATCCGGTTGGTCGGGTCGACGATCGGGAGTTCGTCCCCGGTCCGGTCACCGCTGCCCTGGGAGCCGGGTTCGCTGAGCTCGTTGCCGACGAGCTGGATCGGTGACCGCCGGGCTGGCAGAGGCGGTCGACGGCCTCTACCGCGAAGTGGTCATGGAGCCGGAGCGCTGGAACGAGTCGGCGTTCGCCGACTGGCTCGAGACCATCGGGCTCAACGCTTTTTCGCTTGATCGCGATGAGGCGAAACTGCTGCGCCGGGCGATCAGGAATGCGATCAAGCTCCAGACTTTCTGGTTGGCTGCCGATGCAGATCGAAAGGGTACGGAGCGATCATGGAGGGCTCGAGTCGACATCGCGGTCGGTGTACCTGCCTGGCGACCGCCACTGGAACTGGCAATGAAGGAGCTGTATGCGAACCCGACGCCTGAGGGATTCGACGACGTGTCGATGAGATTTCGAGTCGTGAACGGCACCGGGTGGTTGGAGGGGACCTCGTTCGAGGCGTGGCAGGCCGAAGAGACCGGTAAGAGCGATGCTCGGTAGAGTCGGTGGTATGTGGGTGCGCGTGATCGTCATCGCAGGGGTAATGGTTACCGCCGGCTGTACGTTCGGTAGCACCGAAACGACCACGACAACTACGCAGCCGGTTACCACGACCCTGCCGCCGGAGACCACGACCTCGACGACCGCTACCACGCTTGCCCCGCTCTCCGCGCCCCGCTTCCCTTCGTATCGGATCGTGACCCGTATCGATGACGCCAACGGTGGTGACACGGTGGTGGTGCTGCTCGACAGCGGATCCGTCGAGGTGCTCACCGACATCGACCTCTACGACGTGGTTGGTGATGTCGTCGATAAGTTCCCGCCGATCTTCGAGGCTCACGTCGTTGACTCGCTCGCAGCCGCCGACGCGGTTCTGTTGGAGGAGCCGACCGACGAGCAGCTTCAGGAGCTCGCCGAGCATTATCTGGTCAGCCTCGAAGAGGGGTTCAGGATCGTCTACCGGGGCCCGTTCGCGGAGCTCGGGACGACGGTTTTGGGGAGCTGAGCTCCAGTCCTCGGTCTTCAGCAAGACAAGAAGAGTCCTGAGTCTTCAGCCCTCAGCAAAGCCAAGAAGAGCTCTCCTGGTTCCACTCCCACTGATGACTGATGACTGATGACTGATGACTGATGACTGATGACTGATGACTGATGACTGATGACTGATGACTGACGGCTGACGGCTACGTCAGTAGCAGCGTGGCGATCAGCAGGAACCCGGTGAAGCTGACCAGGTCGGTGATCACGGTCAGGAAGATGTTCGAGGCCAGCGCTGGATCCTGGCCCATGGATCTGAGCAGGATCGGGATCCCGGCACCGACAACGCCGGCGGTCGTGAATGCGATCACGACCGACACGAACAGGATGATCGCCAGCTCTGCTGATGTGATCGAGCTCTGTTCCCCGAAGAGGCCGACGGTGATCGCCCCCAGCGCTGCGGCGAGCACGGCGATCACGAGCCCGTTGATCATGGTGACCGCAACCTCGCGCCGGACCGCCCTGCCCGCCCTGCCAGGCGGCAGGTCTCCCACCGCGATCGACCGGATGATCACGGCCAGGCTCTGCGCACCCGAGTTACCCCCGAGCAGGGCGACGAGCGGCATGTAGGCCGCCAGCACAACGGCACTGATCAGGATCGACTCGAACTGAGCGATCAAGTAGGCGAGCAGCAACCCGACCACGAGGTTGAATAGGATCCACGGCAAGCGCCTGCGCACCGATCGTCCGATCGGCGTGAAGATCGAGTCCTCCTCGTGCACGCCCATCATCACTGCGATGTCCTCGCCGGCTTCGGCCCGAATCGCTTCGATGGCCCGGTCGACCTTCACCATCCCGACCAACCGCTCTGAGGCATCGACTACGGGGATGGCGAGGAGGTGGTAGCGCTGGATCAGCTCGGACACCACCTCGCGGTCTGTCGAGACGTCCACGGAGACAGGATGTCCCACCATGACCTCGTCGAGGCCCTGACCCGACCTGGCGAAGACCAACTCCCGGAACGACACGACGCCGCGCAGCAGATCCGTATCGTCGATCACGTACACGTAGGAAAGGTTGGAGCCGAGGTCGGCGTGCATTCGGCGCAGCGCTTCGACCGCCTCCCCGACGGTGATGCCGACCGGCAGCGCGGCATAGTCCATGGTCATCATCCCGCCCGCCGTATCGGGCTCGTGCTCCATCAGCTGCTCGATCTCGACTGCCGTGTCGGGGTCGAGGGCTGCAATGACTGCGTTCTGCTCCTCGACCTCGAGCGCCCCGACCACGTCGGCGGCCTGGTCGGCGTCCATTGCCGCGATCAACTCCGCGGCAGCCGCCGGTCGGATCGACTCGAGAACGTCGGCGGCCGCCTCGGGGCGCATCTCGTCGAGCACCTCTCCGGCCTGATCGGTTTCGAGTTCGGCCAGCAGGTCGGCGGCTCCCTCCTCGGGGAGCACTTCGAGGATGTCGGCGGCGTTTTCGGGCGTGTACTCGGCGAGCTCTTCCCACTCCTTGGGGTGGGTTTCGAGGTAGGCCTCGGCTTCCTGCGGGCTTCGCCGCGCCAGATCGCGAACGGTCTCGACGACGGCGCGCGGCCCGGGAATCCGGATTTTCATGGCAGGAGCACCGAGCGCAACACGATTGCGTTCGGTTCCGCCCGCTGGATCATCTCCCCGATCCGGTAAGCCCCATCGCCGGATGCCTCGAGCCGATCGACGAGAGCATCGGCGTGGTCAGGGGATACCGCGAGGAGGAGCCCGCCGTTGGTTTGGGCGTCGTAGAGCAGGTTCAGAGTGGTGTCGTCGGTCGTTCCGACGTCGACCGATCCCCGCAGCGATCTTCGGTTTCGCTTCGATCCCCCAGGAAAGTGGCCGGCCTCGAACAAGTCGGCGGTGCCGTCGATGATCGGTACTCGTTCTGGGTCGACGACGGCGGTTACCCCACTGGCGTTCGCCATCTCCTGGAGGTGACCAAGCAGGCCGTACCCGGTGACATCGGTTCCTGCGGCAACACCCGTTGCCACCGCCGCCACCGCCGCCGAGTCGTTCAACCTGGTCATCAGAGCGGCAGCAGTATCCATGACCCCCGCCGGTGCGGCACCGGCCTTGAGGGCGGTTGTGATGACACCGGTCCCGAGCGGCTTGGTCAACACCAGCACGTCGTCCGCAGCCGCGCCGTCGTTGGTGATCATGTGCTCGGGGTCCACGGTCCCGGTGATGGCGAATCCGTACTTGGGCTCCGGGTCGTCGATCGAGTGTCCTCCGACGAGTGTGCATCCCGCTTCGGCGAGCACGGCCAGGCCTCCGTCGATCACGTCGGCGGCCAGGTCCCACGGCAGCGCGTCTCGTGGCCACGACAGCAGCTGGAGCGCGGTCAGCGGTGTGCCGCCCATGGCATAGATGTCGGAGAGGGCATTGGCCGCGGCGATTCGTCCCCACAGCTCTGCGTCGTCGACGATCGGCGTGAAGAAGTCGACGGTCTGTACCAGGGCGAGGTTGTCGGTGATCCGCATGACCCCGGCGTCGTCCGCCCCGGCAAGGCCTACGAGGAGGTCCGGGTGTTGGGTGGCAGGGGTTCCGTGCACGCGGCGCAAGACCTGCGCCAGCTCGTCAGGTGCGAGCTTGCAGGCTCAACCCGAGCCGTGACTGAACGTGGTGAGACGGATGGCGTCCATGCGCCGGAGCGTACCGTCGGTGGTTGCGGAGGACGCGCATGGGCTCCAGACTCGGTGCATGGATGAGAATGCACGACAACGCCTGGATGCCATCAGCGGCTCCCTTGGCATCGGGAACCTGCAACGCCACATCTTCCTGTGCGCCAAGCAGACGACACCACGATGTTCGACCTATGACGAGAGCGCCGAGACCTGGACCTATCTCAAGAAACGGCTGAAGGAGCTCGATCTTGCTTCGGCGCCCGCGTGGTGGCGGAGCTCCGAGATGGATCAGCCACCTCCGGAGACCCCGGTGGGAACCGGCAGAGTGTTGCGGTCCAAGGTGGACTGCCTCCGCATCTGCGAACAGGGCCCGATCGCGGTCGTCTACCCGGAGGGAGTGTGGTACCACTCTGTGTCGGTGGAGGTCATGGAGCGGATCATCGTTGAGCACCTCATCGGCGGGACCCCGGTTGCGGAGTACGTGTTTGCGGTGGACGACCTGGGAGGAGTAGCTCAGTAGCTCAGTTAGTGGGTTACTTCTTTACTGGGCTACTTCTTTGCTGCGCTTCTTCCCCCCTACCCTTCGCCCGTGACCATCGTCCTGATAGTCGTTGCCGTGCCTATGGGCCTCTGGCTCGTCTACCGACTATTCGGGTCCGACCGGGAGCCGGCCTACGAAGGACCTCAGGTGAGGCCGATCCGGGTTCCAGGCCGAACCGTGTTCGTCGACGAACGCGAGTTCTTCGTGCGTGAAATCGGGCCCATCGACGCGCCAACACTGGTCCTGGCTCATGGCTGGAGCTTCGACGGCGAGATGAATTTCTTTTCGATCATCCCCGAGCTGTCACGGCGGTACCGGCTGATCATCCCCGACCATCGCAACCACGGAAAGTCGGACCGGATCCGGGGTCCGTTCGACATCGAGGACCTGGCGACCGAGCTCGAAGGAGTGCTCACCGCGCTCGGCCACGAGCGGGTCAACCTCTTCGGCTATTCGATGGGCGGTATGGCGGCGCAGGTCTTCGCCCATCGACATCCCGAGCGTGTCGACCGGCTGATCCTCGCCGGTACTGCCGCTTACCCCATCGACCGGTTTCGTATCGCCCTCCGATTCTCGTTCTGGCTGGCAAGGGCGGTTGCCAGGGTGTCGAAAAAGGAGGCAGCGATGTTCACCTACCGCTACCTCCTCAGGCATGAGCTCATCGATACCAGCACCCAGCGTTGGATGTGGGCGGCGCTGCTCAACCGCGACCCGACCCTGTTCTACGAGTCGGGTAATGCGATTTTGCGCTTCGACGCACGCGAGTGGGTCGGCGAGATCTCTGTTCCTACGATGGTGATCATCCCCGGTCGCGATGAGGTAGTCCCGGTGCGCGCCCAGCGCGACCTCGCTGCCAGGCTCGCCGACCCGGTTGTTATCGAGATAGAAGAGGGCGGCCATGCTTCCGTGCTGTCACGTTCCGAGGTGTACGTCAAGGCCATCGACGAGTTTCTCGTGGGATGACGGAGCCGTCCAACGCCGGGCGTGCTCGCGCCTTGGGGCTGGCGCTGCTCTCTCGGCCCATCGACGGAGCGACCGCGGCACAATGGGGGCTGGCGACCGTCGCGGTCCCGGAGGATGCCAATGCTGGCGACGGCCCTGGCGACGGTCGGCGAGCCGCTGAGGAGGGTTGACCGCATGGAGCGAGCCGTCGGAATCATCGGCGGAGGCACGATGGGAGTCGGTGTTGCGTACCGATTCGCCGTTGCCGGAGCGTCCGTGCACCTCGCCGACATCGATCTCGACCATGCCAAGCAGTCGGTCGCCCAGGTTCGTGCCTCACTGGATATAGGCGTTGAGCGCGGCAAGCTCGGGCAGGATACGGCTGCGCAGGCCGGGGCGAGGATCACCGCAGTGGCATCGATCGATGACCTACCCGAGGGCCTGGCCTTGATTGTGGAGGCCGTCGTCGAGGACATGAGCCTCAAGGCCGACGTCCTGGGGGCGGCCGAGCAGCGTCGCCCCGACGTCTTGGCCTCGAACACGTCGAGTATCTCGATCGACGATCTCGCCGCCGGCCTGCAAACGCCGCAATCGTTCGCCGGGATGCACTTCTTCAACCCGGTCTGGGCCATCCATCTGGTCGAGGTGATCAGGGGTGCGGCGACGAGCGACATCACCCTGGCAACCATCCTGGAGACGGTGGGGTTCCTCGGCATGGAGGCGGCGGTGGTCAACGACGTCCCGGGTTTCGCCTCGAGCCGGCTGGGGATCATGCTCGGGCTGGAAGCGATCAGGATGGTCGAGGAAGGTGTCGCCGAGCCGGAGGCCATCGACAGGACCATGGAGCTTGGTTACCGGCATGCGATGGGGCCGCTCCGGACCGGCGATCTCGTCGGCCTCGATGTCCGCCTCGCTATCGCCGAGCACCTCGCCGGTGTCTATGGAGAGCGGTTCGAGCCGCCGGCACTGCTGCGCAAGATGGTCGCAGAGGGAAAGCTTGGTAGAAAATCCGGCGAGGGATTTTATGAGTGGCCACAGGGGTAGCTGCCGCTACCCCTGTGGCCATACGGACGGACGGGTGAGTCGCGTTCACCGTGCTCTCGGCTTGGGACGTACTCCGTACAACGTATTACGTATCACGACCGGATCACCGGAATACGTAATACGTAATACGGGTCTAGGTCTGGGCTGGCGATGTCGGTTTTACGTAATACGTGGTACGTAATACGTAATACGGTCCTTAGGCTGGCCCCAAGAAGTCTTCGATGAGAGCTCCGAGCGCCTTCGGTGCTTCCAGTACAACGTTGTGGCCTACCCCCGCCACGACCTGGTGGATGCCGTCGCCGGCTCCGGCGGCAAGCGAAGCGGCGTGTTCGCCGTACCGCACGTCGTTGCCGCCTGACACCGTCAGGAGGGGCATCGCCAGTTCGCCAAGCCGATCACCAAGGTAGGGAGATGCCCCCTGGCCCAGTCCGCGCAGCGCGGCAGCGAGTCCATCGGCTGAGTTGGTCTGGCGTATGGCGCGATCCGCCAGACGCGTCGGCTCATCGAGCGACGCGGTCGACGTTATGGGGGCGTCGAGCCAGTCGTCCAGAAATCGATCCGCACCCTCATCCCGAATCCGCGCAGCCAGGCGATCGTCATCTCGGGCTCTGCCGGCCCGCTCTTTGGGATCGCGTATTCCGGGACCGGTCGAGATCACCACGAGCCGACCGACCAGCTCAGGATGGTCGAGCGCAAGCGACATGGCGATGCGGCCACCCATCGAATAGCCGAGCACGGGCAGGGGGGTGGGCAGGCCGGTCAACCAACCCGCGATGGCATCGACCGTGGTCGGAAGGTCCACCGGTGTCAGTGTGGTGTCTCCATGGCCGGGGAGATCGGGGGCCAGAATCTCACGGTCGATGTAGGTGGCGAGCGGCGCGAACTGGGCGCCGGTCAGGGTGAACCCGTGCAGGGCGACCAGCGGGGGCCCGGCCCCGACCAGCGGGGGCCCGGCCCCGTAGTCGGCGACCGCAAGCATGCCGGCTTCAGCGATCGGGGCCCTCAACTGTGATCATCCGATACACGACAATGGCGATCGCGGCGACTGCAGCGATGGTCAGTGCCGTGGTGACGAGCTTCTTCATCGCCCCCAGGATAAGAGATCCCCTAGCTTCGAGGGGCGAGCCTGTACTTGCGACTCGCGACTCAAACTACAATTCCGTCCATGCCTCCCGCAGCCCGGACCCGGTTCAGCTACCTGGCATGGGGGATGCTGGTATTCACGGTGCTCGTGGTCGTCGGTGGCGGAATCGTGCGGGCGACCGGGTCGGGAGATGGGTGCGGTGCAACGTGGCCGGCGTGTTCGGATCGGCTGTTCCCCTCCAATGCCGGGCTGGAGACCATGATTGAATACGGGCATCGGCTGATGTCGGGAGCGACGATTCTCGGCATCCTTGTGCTGTTGCTGTGGGCGCGGCGGCTCTACGAGCGAGGTGATCTGATTCGCTGGGGAGCCTCGGCGGCGCTGGGCCTCATCGTCCTCGAGGCGCTCATCGGTGCCTCGCTGGTCCTGTTCGGCTGGGTCGACGATGACACCTCGATCGCCCGGAT